>JANMIX010000024.1:0-1715 GCA_031376015.1 Acidimicrobiia bacterium
AAGATCAAGGAGTCGCTCGACGCTGGCGGCGCGATGCCGCAGTACCTTCGCGACCACCCGGTCTACTACGCGGGCCCGGCGAAGACGCCCGAAGGCTACGCGTCGGGCTCGTTCGGCCCCACCACCGCCGGCCGCATGGACAGCTACGTCGGCGACTTCATGGCCGCCGGCGGCAGCTTCGTGACCCTGGCCAAGGGCAACCGCTCGAAGGCCGTCACCGAGGCGTGCAAGGCCCATGGCGGCTTCTACCTGGGCTCGATCGGCGGGCCCGCCGCGCGCCTGGCGCAGGACTGCATCACCCGCGTGGCCCAGGTCGAGTACCCCGAGCTGGGCATGGAAGCCGTCTGGGAGATCGACGTCGTCGACTTCCCCGCCTTCATCGTCGTCGACGACAAGGGCAACGACTTCTTCACCAGCCTGTAGGTCGTGGTGGCCGACCCTCGGGACGTGGCGGCGACTTCTCCATCTCGACGTCCTGTGGCTGCCCGCCGTCGCCTTCCAGGTTCTCACCGGGCGCCGCGCGACGGCGTCCTGATGAGCGCCGGCTTGGTCGGAGCGGGCGTGCGGATCGGGCTGGTGGGCAATTGGCACCACCGGCGCACGCTGGAGCGCGAGGACGCGTCAGCCCGCGATGGTGCGGACCGTGACGTCGAGGGAGGCCGCTGACCGGCGGAGCGGCGGGTTGTCGTCGGCGGGGGCAAGGCAGAGGTCGGCGTCGAGGTGGCGGGCTGCGGCGAGGGCCTCCAAGGACAGGAGGTTCAGGTGGAGGCCCTGGTGGAGGAGAGCGCCCATCGGCCAGGCCAGGTCCCGGAGCGACACGAGGCCGATCGACTCGGGCAGGTCCACCACTGCGGCGAGCACGGACGCGGCGACGTGCTCGTCGACGCCACCAAGTCGGCGGGACAGCGAACCGACGACCGTTCGGTCGCCGAGAGCCCGGCAGAGGCGGTGGTACCAGAGGCCGGTGGTGGCGAGGCGCGCACCCGGCGGTCGCAGGTCGGGCGGTTCGTCGTGGAGCAGGACGCGCAGAAGGAGATGGTCGTCAAGGAGGACGGTGGTGGACACGGCCAGCGGAGACTGCTGTCAGGCGAGGTCGGGGTCGGCGGCGATGACGGGCGCCACGAGGGCGGCGTAGCCGCCGGACTCGTCGACGATCGAGGCCACGATCGCTCGGAGACCGCCCCGGCCGGCGGGTACGACCACGAGCGCGTCACCGAGGTCGGCGATCTCGACGGTGCCTCCGTCCAGGAGGTCCCACCGGCGACGCGCCCCGGCGGGCAACGCCATCTGACCACGATCGGACACACGGAAGTTGGTCACGGCCACGTCGGGGACGTTACAAGGCATCCACGCCACCAGACAAGGGATCTAGCGACGGGCGGGTTTCGGCCGCCAGGAATCGCTGGTGGATCACGACGATTCCTGGCATCGAGTGCGGATCCTGGCGGTCGAACCGAGTGGCACGCCGGGTTGCGGGCCGCTTTCCCTTCCTCGGGGGTCGGACGACGAGTAGAACTCGCCGGTATGGCAGATGCAACGAGGCGGGAGCGGATCCGAGGGCGGTGCGGTGCGGGGGTGCTCCTCGCCTTTGTCCTCCTCGTGGTCGGGTGCAGCGGGGGCAGCAGCGGCGGCGCTGCGTCCGGCGTCACGACGTCGGTGGCCGGGGCGACGACGTCGTCCGAGCCCGAGGCTGATCCGGTGGACTCGTCGTCGAG
>JANMIX010000820.1:0-14903 GCA_031376015.1 Acidimicrobiia bacterium
GCTCGGCCTGCCAGTCCAGCAGGGCGGCAGCTTCCATCGGCCTGGCGATGTAGAAGCCCTGACCGAGCTCGCAGCCCAGTTCTTGTAGTACATCGATCTGTTCGGGGTGTTCGATGCCTTCTGCCACCACCGTGAGGCCCAGCGTGTGCGCCAGTTCGATGATGGCGCGGGGGAACACCGTCTGGTTGTGATCGAGCCGCAGGTCGTCCACGAACGGCTTGGCGATCTTGAGGAGATCGAAGGGAAGGTGCTGGAGGTAGCTCAGTGAGCTGAAACCGGTGCCGAAGTCATCGAGCGCCAGACGCACCCCCACGTCCTTGAGTTGCTCCAGGGCGTGGGCGGCCTTGTCGGCGTCATTGAGCATGGCGCTCTCGGTGATCTCCAGCACCATGCGCTCCGGCGGCAGGCCGGTGCTGTGGAGGATGTCGCGCACGAGAGTGGGGAGGTGACGGTCCTCCACATCCCGGGCGGACAGGTTCACGCTCACGAACCCGAGGTCGTACTGCACCGACTCACGGCACGCCTGCTCGACCACGATGCGGCTGATCTCGGTGATGAGGTTGGACTCCTCGGCCAGAGCCAGGAAGGCGGCGGGGGGCAGCACACCGCGGGTTGGGTGGCGCCAGCGCACGAGGGCCTCGACGCCGGCCGGCGCGCCGCTGTGCATGTGCACGATGGGTTGGTAGAGGAGCTCGAACTCCTGGCGATGGATGGCCCGCTCCAGGTCGATGCGCAGGGTGTGGCGGGCCATGGCCGCCTCGTGCATCGCCGGCTCGAAGATCTCCACGCACGCCTTGCCCTGGCTCTTGGCCCGGTACATGGCCGTGTCGGCGTCTCGGATCACGGCTGCGGGATCGAGCACGCCCGGCTCGGCGATCGTCACACCGAGGCTGGCCCGCGGTCGGACCTGATCGCGACCGAGCGAGATGGGCTGACTGATGGCGTCGTAGAGCTGCGCCGTCAGTCGCTCCACGTCGTGATGGCCGGCTCGCAACAGCACCGCGAACTCGTCGCCGCCGAAACGAGCAGCCAGGTTGTGTGACCCGATCGTGGTCCGCAGGCGCTCGGCTACCGCCACCAGCATGGCGTCGCCGGCGGCGTGGCCCAGGCTGTCGTTCACGGCCTTGAAGTCATCGAGGTCGATGAAGACCACGCCGACCCCGCGATCCGACTCGGACAGGGCCACGCGCAGGTGGTCGGTGAAGAGCTTCCGGTTGGCCAGGCCGGTGAGCGGATCATGGGTGGCCTGGTGGCTCAACTGTTGTTGCAGGGCGCGCAGCTCGGCCAGCGATTGTTCGAGGCGACCATTCTCGAACGCCACTGCGACATGCGCCCCGAGTGTGGCCAGCAGGCGGCGATCGCTGGCATCGAACGGGCTCACCTGACCGACCCGGTTGGCCAGCACCAGCGTTCCCATGTGCCGGTCCTCGCCTTGCAGTGTCACGGCGATGGCGTCGGTCAACGGCGTGCCGTCGGCCACGGTGGCCAGCAGGCTGAGCGCGTCGTCGCCGAGTTCGATGGCCTCATCGGCGGCCTGCAGGCTCCGGCACATCGCCGCCAGCGCCGCACCGGCGGGTTGCAGGCTGGCGGCCATGCCCAACGGGCCGATGGCTGTGTGCAGCAGTTCGGCGTCGCCGCTGGGTTGGTAGAAGAGGAAGGCGAGGTCGGCCCGGAACGCTTCCCGGGCCCGGTACAGCAGGCCTTCGACGGCGGACTCCAGCGCGGGCGTCTGATGCAGGAGCCGGCTGGAGTCGTAGAGGAACTCGAGGCTCTCGTGCTTCTCGCGCTCGCGGACGTAGGCCCGGTTGGCCACGAAGATCCCGGCCACCGGTACCAGCATCGCCGCCAGTTGCCAAGGCTCGTGTTCCAGCAACGTCACCGCCAGCAAGGCCAGGCTGGTGGTGACCATCGTCGTGTAGGTGCCGAGGCCCAACAGCTCGCGGATCGTCCCGCGCTGCCAGGCGCCCTCGGAGATGCTGATGGCCATCACGATCAGCACGGTCGACAGCGCGGTGGCCGCCAGCGTCGCCGCGGTGGCGGCGCCCCAGGTCGGGACCTCGCCGCTGGTACCGCCGTCGGTGATGAGCTTGAACACGCCGATGGCCACTGCGGTCTCGAGCGTGAACTTGGAAACGTTGAAGAGCAACTTGATCCCGGACTGCCGGCGGTGCACCACCAGCGCCAGGCCCGAGCCCACCACGCGGGCCGCGATGAGCCCGAATGGCGACAGCGCGAAGATCCCGATCACGAGAGGGATCTCGGCCAGCGAGAAGCTGTGCGCCTCGCGCCGGAACTGCAGATGAATCACGAAGATCTCCGCCACCAGGAACAACGCGGTGATGGCCAGCCAGTTGGGCCGGTAGTTCGATGAGGCGATCGGATGTCCGCCGCGCAGCGCGAGATCCCAGAGGGCGAGGGCCAGCAAGCAGACGGTCAGGCTGAGCGCCACGATCTGGCGCGGCCGTGTCCATCGCCGTGATTCCGGCGATGCACCCCCGTCGCTGTGCTCGTCCTTGGCCATTGATCTTCCTCTGTGCCCGTGTGGCGGGACCTCTGCGGTGCGTTTCGGCGCAGCACATGCCCCCCTTGAGGCAACTCGAGGCCCGATCACGGATATTTTCCCCTGCGATGTCGAAATCGTGCCGATCTGTGAACCGATCGCACCTTCGATCGGCCCCTGCGCGTGATCCGTACGGGCGCGTCATCCGGGCCCGGGGCCGGTTCCGAACTAGTCACATGCGCTTCGATCTCGACTCGTATCTGCACGTGACCGGACGGCTCGACACCGACGGCATCGACTTCTCCGCCTTCTGCGACCAGCCATTGGCGCCGGAACATCTCCGGGTGCTGCGGTACATGCACGACGTGGAGCAGCACACCTCGTGCTACCTACGCAATCTGCTCAACACGAAGGCCCATCACGACCCGGAGATCACCACATTCCTCACGATGTGGAACTTCGAGGAGTATTGGCACGGAGAGGCCCTCGCCCGGGTTCTCGCCGCGCATGACGAGGCGGCGGGGGCGCCCCGGGTGGCGGCCATGCGTCGCCGCCTGGGCTGGAAGCTCACCACCAGCCCCATCCTCTGGATGGGTTTCTCGGCGGCGACTCGGCACTTCCTGGCCGTCCACATGACCTTCGGGGTGGTGAACGAATGGACCACCCAGGCCGGTTACGCCCGGCTCGGCATGCTGGCCGACCACGAAGTGTTGTCCGAACTCCTGCGGCGGATCATGAAGCAGGAAGGCCGCCACATCGACTATTACCGGTCCAAGGCGGTGGAGTTCCTGTCGGAGGGTCGAGGGGCGCAGCGCACCACCCGGTTCATGATGCGCAACCTGTGGGAGCCGGTCGGCTCGGGCGTCATGCCCGACGCGGAGGCCCGTCACGTGGTGGCCACGCTCTTCGGAGACGAGGAAGGCCGCCGCTTCGTGGATCGGATCGATCGGCGCATCGATGCGCTGCCCGGCCTCGAGGGGATGGGTCTGATGGCCGGAGCGCTGGCCAAGCTCGGCCCGCCGCCGCCCGCCGCCCCCGCTGGCCGCGTACTCACCACCTCACCCGCTCCTTCCGCCGCTCCGGAGTCGCGTCGCCTCGCTGCCTAGCGCGGCTCTTTCAGTAGGGCGCCGGTGGCTCCCTGCTGGATCCGCTGAGCGTCACGGCCACAATGGGCGGATGATCGAACCGCTTCGGCCGGCATCGGACTTCGGCGCCGCTGCCATGATCTCGCGCTTCCGGGGGCCCTACGCCGACGGCGTCCCCCCCGAAGATCTGCAGGTGGTGGTGCCCGACCTCGGCGGCTTCGGTTTCGCCGAACTGCGCCGGATGGTGGTGATCTACAGCGTCCTGTCGTTGTGCATCGTGCGGGCCTTGGCGCTGCGCCTACTGGCGCCGCTCGGTGTGGGTGCCCAGCGGGGTCGGTCCTGGGCAGAGGCGGGTGCGTCGGGCGCGGTGGACGGCTTCATCCTGTTGGGTCCCACCTTCGTGAAGACCGGCCAGGTCATCGCCTCCTCTGCGGGCATGTTCCCCGAGCCGCTGGCGACCGCGGCCCGGCGCTGTCTCGATGAGGTACCGCCGGTCGATTCGCTCACGGTGCGCCGCTTGCTCACCGAGGACCTCGGCCGCCCACCGCACCAGATCTTTGCCAGCTTCGACGACTCGCCCCTTTCGGCGGCTTCCATCGGCCAGGTGCACGCCTGCACGCTGCCCGACGGGCGGTTGGCGGTGGTGAAGGTGCAGCGGCCGGGGATACGCGAGCTCATGACGACCGACGTGCGCATCCTCTACCGGTTGGCGGGCTGGTTCGAGAAAACCAGTTGGGGACGTTCGGCGGGAGCCCGTTCGGCTATCGAGGATCTGCACGCGGTGACCTTTCAGGAGCTGAACCCCGCGGTGGAGGCCACCCGCCAGGACCGCTTCCGCGAAAACATCCGGGCCTTCGGCGACAACGCCTACATCACCGCCCCGGAGGTGTACTGGGACTTCTGCGGGCCCCGCACGATCTGTATGGAGCGCGTCTCGGGCATCCCCATGGACGACTTCGAAGGCATGAAGGAACGGGGTTTCGACGGCCAGATGGTGCTGCGTCGCGGCGCCAAGGTGTGGGCCGAAGCGGTGATGGTGCACGGGCCGTTCCACGGCGACATGCACGCCGGCAACATCTGGATCCTCGATGACGGGCGAGGTTGTTACCTCGATTTCGGGATCATGGGCGAGCTCACCGGCGAATGGCAGCAACTCGTGCGCGACCTGTTCTTCACCTGCATGTTCGATCTGGATTTCACCCGGGTGGCGGCGGCCTACCGGCGGGTGGGGGTGTTCCCTCCCGATGTCGGCACCGACGAGGAGATCGGCCTGCGGCTGGGCATGATCCTGGGGCCGATGCTCACCAGCGGCATGGGCTCACTCAACATCAGTGACCTGGTGGTCCAGAGCATCGAGCTCATGAAGGCCTATGACGCCGCGGCGCCCCAGGAGCTGATGCTGATCGCCAAGCAGTTGCTCTACATCGAGCGCTACACCAAGACCTTGGCCCCCGACTACGTGCTCACCGGTGACCCGTTTGTGGTGAAGAACATCTTCCCGGCTGAAGCTGCCGCCAAGGTGGCCGCGATGGGTGGGACCTTCCCGGAGTAGCCGGAGCCGCTGCGGGCAGCCCGAGGGCACCGCCGCGCTCAGGTCGGGGGCACCGGTGCCGAGGACTCGGTGGCGGTGCGGCCGGGCCAGTTGGTCAAGTCCGGCACCAGCGCCCGGAACGAACCGTGGCGCAGGCAACCCCACCACACACCGGCTCCGTAGGCCATGTCGTCGGCCAGCCGGTACCCCATCCACTGGCCGAGGCCGAGCGCGGGTCGCCGGTCGTTCCACTCCATGATCAACGGGAAGGTGCTGGACAGCACCATCGCCCGCCGAGCCCGCCGGCTCCACACCGCGGCGACGAGCGCGGCGGGCCACCACGGTCGCCGAACGGCGTCGGCCACCTGGGTGCCGGCATGCAGGTGTCCGGTCCCGGCCAAGCGGAGGCCCTCGCGCCAGGGGTGCTCCAGCGCGCCCAGGCGGCGCGGGAGCAGCGCGGTGGTGACCGCCGCCACCGCGAGCGCGCTGCGACGCAAGCCAAGGCCGGCGAGCCCCCACGTGAGCGCGCTCCAGCCGGAGATCCGCAGCGGTGCCACCGCCGTGCCGTGCCGTTCGGCCAGCCCGGCGGCGGACGTGCCGTAGTCGAAGCGTTGGCGCAGCCAGCGCCTCACCGTGGGTCGGGCCTCATGGGTGACCACCGCCGCCGGCTCGTAGCGCACGGTGCGACCGTTCGCCACCAGGCTCCAGACCAGATCGACGTCCTCGCCGAAGCGCATCTGTTCGTCGAAGCCGTCGACGGCCATCAGGTCGGTCCGGCGGACCACGAGTGTGGCTGTGGGCACGTACGGCACCCAACTGCCGGGTCGCACGGGACCCTCTCGCGTGCCCATGTCGAGGGGCGAGCGCAGGGTCTCGTAGCTGGCCAGGGCCGGCGGGGTTCGACGGGTGACCGAGGCGATGCGGGGGGCCACCGCCGCCACCTCGGGATCGCCGAAATGCACCAGCAGCCGGTCCAACCATCCCGTTGTCGGTTCGCAACCGGCATCCACGAAGGCCACGAGTTCGGTCGTCGTCGCGCGCCAACCCGTGTTGCGGGCGGCACCCGGCCCTCGGCTCACGTCGTGGCGCAGCGCGCCGCGCACGGGCGTGGACGAACCGTCGTCGACCACGATGATGGGTAGGTGCCCGAGCGCCGCCCGCGTCCGCGTGAGGCCGGCCGGATCATCCTTGACCGGAATGACGACCGTGACCGATTCGACCTGAGCCCCCTCCTGGCAACGAGGCTCGACCGCCCCCGAGTCGAGCAGGCGGCGCACCAGCCGTTGCGATGCGGCGTCGGGGGGCACCGGGCGCCCCGCCACCAGTTGGTCGATCAGGGCGCGGCCTCGCTCCTGCAGTCGGTAGATGCGCAGTGGTGAGCCGCCGATCAGGGTGCGGCCTTCCTCGATGCGGCGTGCGGCGGAGTCGAGCACGACCTTCATCCCCTCGGGCAGGGGGCGGTCGGGCGAGCTCAACTGGCGGTCATCCCCGCGTCCACGGGCAGCACCGCGCCGGTGATGGCCGCCGAGTCCGGGCTGCACAGCCAGCAGATGAGGGCGGCCACCTCCTCGGGCCGGACCAGGCGGCCCAGCAGATGGTGTTCGGCGAACCCTTCGGTGCCCGACAGGGCGTAGACCTCGGCGCTGGCCTCCAGCATTCGGGTGGTGGTCGACCCCGGCGCCACGGCGTTGGCGGTCACCCCGTGCGCACCGAGTTCGGCCGCCAGGCTGCGGATGAGGCCGACGACGCCGTGTTTGGCGGCCGAGTACGCGGCGAGCAACGGCAGGCCCAGCGTGCCACCGGCGGAGGACACCGCCACGAAGCGGCCCTGGCGAGGCGCGGGTCGGTCCAGCAGGGCGGGCACCGCCGCCCGGGCCAGCCGCCACACGCCCTCGAGGTTGATGCCGAGCATGGTGGCCCACAGTTCATCGCCGGTGTGCCAGGCATCCTCGCCGCCACCGATCCCTCCGGCCACCGCCACCGCCGCGTCGAGACCGCCGAAGACCGTCACCGCGGTGGCGACGGCCCCGTCCAGACCGGCCTGGTCCCGCACGTCGGCCACCACTACCACCGCGGCGCGGCAACTCGCGGCCACCGCGTCCAACTCGTTCCGTGTGGCCAACGGATAGGTCAGCGCAGGGTCATCGGCGCAACGGTCCACGAGGACCAGCGCCCAACCGTCGGCGTCGAGGCGCTCGGCGGTCGCGCGGCCGATGCCGCGCCCCGCCCCGGTCACCACGGCCACTTTCTCCGGCGTGGTGGGCGAGTTCACGGTGCCCACGCTGCCACGGCGGCGACCAGCGCGAGCGCCATCGACTCCAGCAGGGCCTGGCCTTCTGCCACGGTGGCGCCGGTCGGGTCGCCCAGCACCCCGTTCGGGCTGACCCCTGCCACCCCCCGGGCGCGCAACTCGGCCATCAGTTCGCGCAGCGGACGGGTGTCGCCCTTCTCGGCGCGGTCGACCCGCACCAGCGCGGGTTCGAGCGCCAGCATCAACGACGTCTCGGTGCGACCCGCATGAGCATCGACACCGGCGCGGAGACCGGCATCGTCCAGCGTGGGCGACCACACCAGCACGCGCCGTCCCTCGCTGGTCAGGACCGCCTGGGCTCGGGCCAGTGCCTCGACGTTGCCGCCGTGGCCGTTGACGAACACGACACCCTCGAAGGCGTCGGCCGAGCGGACCAGTTCGACCAGCACGGCGACGAGGGCGTCGTGGCCGATCGACAGGGTGCCCGGGAAGCCGGCGTGCTCACCCGACGCCCCGAAGGAAAGGGGGGGAGCCACCACCACGCGAGGGTCGCATTGCGCAAGGCGGCGCGTCAGCGCCACGGCCACCAGCGTGTCGGTGCCGGTCGGCAGGTGCGGGCCGTGCTGCTCGGTCGATCCCAAGGGCACCGCCACCAGGGGCGGACCCGCGGCGACCTCGGGCCAGGTCATCGAGGACAGGCTGGCCGGCACACCGTCATCCGGCGGGCCGGCGGCAGCGCGGAGGGGCGCGCCGGGCGTGCGGGTGTGCTCGGCGGCGCTCACCCCTCGAGCTCGCCCCATTCGCGCAGCTGCGCCAGGATCCGCTCGGCCGCTTCTTCCGGCTCGAGCTCCAACCGCTGCGGCGGTGTGCGGTTCGAGGTGGCGCCACTCAACGCCAGGATCCGGCTCCGGGCGTCCTGTTCGCCGCCCGGCGCAGCCAGAAAGCGGGCCCGGGGCCGGTACGGGCCGGTGGCGGCCGGGGGGTGGATCAGCGCGGCTCGCACCGCACAGATCTCGATGGCAGCCGTCTTGGCTTGCAGCACTCCTTCCATCGACGCCCGTCGGGGCCGGGCGGCAGCGGCCTCTACGGACAGCACCATGGGGACCTCGGCCGCGAGCCGCTCCCGTCGCCCGCCGTCGAGACGGCGGATTGCTTCGATACGGCCCGCTCCGACCGCGCTGACGGTGATCAACCCCAGAGCCTGGGCCGCCGCCCGGCGCGCCGCCAGGAACGCAGGTACGGCGCCGCTGCCCCGATCGAGTGACCAGGCCCCGCACACGATCGTGTCGACCGACGCGTCCAGCGCCCGGTCGATCTCTTCGGCCAGCACTTCGCTGGGAGCGCTCGTCGTCACGTCGACACGCACGGCGCGGGCCGCGCCGGCGGCGAGGGCGTCGCGCAGCATGGCCTCGGCCTCGGGCGGTCCGGCGGTCACCACCACCACCTCCGTGTTCCAGGAGTCGGCCAGGCGCAACGCCGTCTCCAGCGCGGCGAGATCGGCATCGGAGGGTCCCGAGCGTCGAGGGTCGGTGGCGATGTCGCCGGTGAGGGGATCCACGTCGGGCCGGTGATCAACCCAGCGCATGCATGCCGCGACGCTCATCAGCTGTGCTGGAACACGACGCCGTGGCCGCCCTCGGGGTAGTTCCAGGTGATGGCACCGGCGACGTTGCACACCATGTAGCAGGTGCCGCATTCGAAGCACTGCTCGTAGTTGAAGAGGATCCCGCCGTCGGAGGTGGGCACGAAGAGGTTGGCCGGGCAGGCCGTGATGCACTCGCGGGTGGTACAGCCGCGGCAGGCGTCGCCGTCCACCACGATGTGGGCTTCCTCCGCCACACGGAATTCCACGGTGGCCATGCGGTCCTCGAAGGAGACGTCGGGGAGCTTCACCGGTAGGTCCTGAGCACGCTGATCGTGTCCTTGGCCAGGTCGCGCAGGCGCATCCCTGAGCGTCGCAATGCCCGCCAGCTGATCCGGGCCATTCCGGGTTTGGGTTCGGGGTTCTGCACGGTGAACAACCCTTCGAGGATGTCGCAGGCCAGTTGGGGCATGTGGTGCTGCACCCGGGGGGACAGCACCAGCGGGGGTGCTCCCCGGAGCCGTTTGTGATCCTGCAGCACCCAACTCCGCTCCAGCCGCTGGCGGTAGCCGGCCATCGTCTCGGCCGAGTTGTCGCCCCGCCGAATGGCGTCCAACGCCGTCTCGCCGGCCGCCGCGCCCGAACCGATGGCGTAGTTCACGCCCTCCAGCCAGATGCCCGCGGCCAGGCACATCGCGGCGGCGTCCCCGGCGACGAGGAGCCCGTCTGTACTCAGTTCGGGCATGGCGTCATAGCCGCCTTCGGGGATGAGATGGGCGGAGTACTCCTTGAGTTCCCCATCCGCCACCAGCGGCGCGATGGAGGGGTGGGCCTTCAGCCCGGCGATGAACTCCTCGGGTCGCGTCGAGGATCGGGCCAGGTCGCTGATCCGCAGCACCACGCCGACCGACACGGTGTCGAGGTTGGTGTAGAGGAACCCGCCGCCAGCCACGTCGCCGGTACAGCCGATGATCTCGAAGTCGGCGCCGTCGTTGCCGGTGAGGCCGAACCGTTCCTCGATGACATCGCGGGGGAGGGCCAGCACCTCCTTGGCTCCCAGGGTGAAGTGCTCGGGCTCGCTGTGGTGATACAGCCCGGCTTCTTTGGCCAGGAACGAGTTGGCGCCGTCACAGGCGATGACCACCGGGGCGGCCAGATCCCCACCGGGACGGTCGGTGCGAACCCCCGCCACGCGTCCGGTGCCGTCCCGCCGAAGACCCACCGCCGTGGTCGAGCAGATGAGGGTGGCGCCGGCGTCTTCGGCCTTGCCGGCCAGCCAGGCATCGAACTCGGGCCGCAGCGTGGTGCAACCGTTGTAGGGCGCCTCGCCCCAGGCGGTCGTGCGGAAATCGAGAGCCAAGCTCTGGTGGTCGGTGAGCATCATGGTGACTCGCCGGGTGACCCACCGCTGCACGGGGATCTCCTCCCACCACCGAGGCAGGAGTTCGTCGAGGATGCGCCCGTACACGACGCCCCCGTACATGTTCTTGGAGCCCGGGAACGGGCCCCGCTCCACGAGCGCGACGCGGGCGCCTCCCCGGGCTGCCACCAGCGCGGCGGCCGCGCCGGCGGGCCCCGCGCCCACCACCACCACGTCGAAGTCAGCCATCGTCGGTCGCTCCCAATCGGTCGGCCAGCACCTTCAGAAGAGCTCGGGCATCGGTCACGATGGCGAGGTCCGCCATCCCCATCATCGGGGCGCTGGCATCGAGGTTCACTGCGATCACATGCTCGGGAGTACCCAGGCCGGTCACATGCTGCACGGCTCCGGAGATGCCCAGCGCCACGTAGAGCCGCGGGTCCACGGTGACGCCGGTGGTGCCGATGAAGCGGTCCTGGGGCACCCAACCGAGGTCGGCGGCGACCCGGCTGGCGCCGTAGGACGCCCCCAACCCGGCCGCCACCTCCCGGAGCAGCGCGAAGGCTGCCGGGCCGCCGAGTCCGGCCCCTCCGGCGATGATGCGGGCAGCCTCGCCGAGGTCGATGGTGGAAGGGTCCGGGGCCATCATGGCCAGGTGCTCGGCGTCGTGGGCGCCGGCAGGCGCGAGGGACAGGGGGCGGATCTCGGCGTCCCGGGTCAGGGGCTCGATGCCGCGACAGCCCGGCTCCAACGTGGCCACGAAGGGGCCGGCGCTGCGATGGATCTCCTCCACGAGCCCCCCGCGGCGCACCAGCGTGGCGCCCTCGGGCCCGATGCGGGTGGCCCCGGCCAGCAGCGGTCGTTCCAAGGCGAACGAGACCCGAGGTGCCAGGTCGCGTCCATCGGCCGAGCCGGGCAGGATGATCACGTCGTGGGCCGCCAGTTCGGCGGTGAGGGCCGCCGCCCAGGCACCGGGGGCGAAGGTGCCGAGCTCGGCCAGGCCCACCCGCACCGCGGTGCGCAGATGGCGTGCGGCGACCTCGGTGCCGTCTCCGGCGACGATCGCTTCGCCGCCTGCTTCGGCAACCGCTTCGTCGGCTCCCAACGGCAGGGCACCCTCGCGCACGGGTATCAGGGCGATCACGGCGCGCTCCCGACCCGTTCGCCTTCGATCACGGCGGCGTGCGCCCGTCGGGGGGCGATGCAGTCGCCGGCCCGTTCCACCCGCACCCCGGCGGGTGCGGCGCCGCGCAGTTCGTGGTAGAGCCACTCGACGGGCTGCTGCGGGCAGGCCAGCACCACCCAGTCACAGGCCAGCTCCTCGTTGGTCCCGGTGGGATGGTGCAGGAACGTCAGCACGCCGCTTCCGTCGCTGTCAGAGACGGAAAAACCCATGGGGACCAGATCGGTGCGCTGCTCGATGCCGCGGGCCGCCGCCTTCACCTGCCAGTGCTCCATGTCGAGGGTGATACCCAGGTCCTGGCCCACCACCATCCCCGGCGTGGCCACCGTGACGGTGCAGCCGCGGTCGGCCAGGAGTTCGGCCACCGAGGTGGCCTGATGGAAACCGACCTCGTCGATCACGATGACCCGGCCCGTGGGGACCGCGCGGCCCTCGAGAACGTCGCGTACATCCACCACCCGGGTGGCGTCCGGGGGCGCCCAGTAGGGCCGCGCCGGTTCGGCGCCGGTGGCCACCACCACCAGGTCGGGCTGTAGGCGCAGCACCGACTCGGCGTCGGCAGGTGTCTCGAAGCGGAACTCGACGCCGGCCTCGGTGCAGAAGCGGAACTGGTTGCGGACCAGATCGCCGAACTCGGCCCGAGACGGAACGGTGGCGGCGAGGCGAACCTGGCCACCCGATTGGGAGTCGCGCTCGAGCACGGTCACCCGGTGTCCTCGCTGGGCGGCGGCCAGCGCCGCTTGCATCCCCGCCGCGCCGGCTCCCACGACGACGACCCGACGCGGTTTGGCCGACACCCGCACCGGGTCGGTGAGTGACTCCCGGCCGGTGAGAGGGTTCTCGATGCAGCCCAACCAGCGGTTGAGGCCCATGCGGCCCACGCATTCCTGGTTGCAGGAGAGGCAGAGGCGGATGTCGTCGGCCATGCCGGCTCGGGTCTTGGCCGCGAAGTCGGCATCGGCGATCTGGCCGCGCACGACGCCGATGTGGTCGGCATGACCCTCGGCCAGCGCCCGCTCTGCCTGGATCGGATCCTTGAAGCGACCGACACCCACGACGGGCAGTTGCACGGCGGCCCGTAGGGCGGCGGGGATGAACATGGCGTAGCCGGGCGGCACCTGCATCGAGGCCTCGATCATGAACAAGCTGGCGGTGGCCACGCCGATCGAGGTGTTGATGTAGTCGGTGAGGCCCTGCGCCTCCACCATGCGGGCCACCTCGACGGCCTCGTCGATCGTGGTGCCGTGCTCGATGAGTTCGTCGCCGCACAGCCGTACCCCCAGAGCCATCTGGTGTCCGATCGCCTCCCGCACCGCCGCCACCAACTCGAGCAACAGACGGGCCCGGTTGGCCAGCGAACCGCCGTAGTCGTCGGTGCGGATGTTGGTTGCGGGCGAGAGGAACCCACGCACGATGGACGAGTGCGAGCACTGCAGTTCGATGCCGTCGAACCCGCCGGACCGGCAGTGCTCGGCCACCTTGGCGTAGCCCGCCACGATCTGGGCGATCTCGTGGCGGTCGACGGCCTTGGGTACCTCGCGGAACAGGGGATCGGCGAGGGGAGAGGGCGCCCACACCGGCAACCGGCTGAACATCGAGGAGGCCTGCCCGCCGTTGTGGTTGATCTGGGCGAAGATCGGTGTGCCGTGCTTGTGCACCGCGTCCGTGATCCGCCGGTACCCGTGGATCACCTCGGGGTGGAAGCCGTGGATGAGCTTCTCGTAGGGCCAGTCGGTGGGGTGGGTGGAGTGTTCCTCGGTGATGATCAGCCCGGCGCCGCCCGCGGCCCGAGCCGCGTAGTACGCGGCGTGCTGCTCGGTGGGCAGGCCGTCCTCGGCGTAGTTCGTCAGGTGGGCGGAGAAGACGATGCGGTTGTGCACCACCACCGGGCCCAGCCGCAGAGGCGAGAACAGGTACCGGTACCTCGACGTGCTCACCGGTGTGAACCCTCCAGCGCCAGCACCGCGGCGCGGCCCTCGCGGATCGCCTCGCCCATGGTGCGCGGCGCCACCGCGTCGCCCGCCCGCTGATGGATGCCGCCGCTCGCCTGCCACAGGTTCTCCTCCGGCAGACGATGACCGGCATCGATCACCGCGACCACACCGAGTGTGCGCCGGGTGCCGGTGAAGCGGTCCTCCACCTCGGCCCCTTCGCCGTCGACGCGTCGCAACAGGGAACGCCTCTCGAGCACGACACCGGCCGACAGCAGGCGGGTGTTGGCCGGGGAGAGGTCACCGGTGCGCGACAACTCGTTGCCGGCGATCAGGTCGGGTGTGATCAGGTGCACGTGGCGGCCCTGGGCCCGCAACGTCTCGGCCACCGACACCCCGATGGGCCCGCCGATGGGGTCCCACACCGCCACCGCTCCCTCGGGTAGTTCGGCCCCCGCCAGGAGCGCTGCCGCCGAGTACATGGGCGCCTCCGGTGTCACCTCATAGGTGCGGAACCCGTCGCGCCCGCCGGTGCACAGCACCACCTGGCCGTCGAAGGAGGCGACCTCGGCGGCGGTGACCTCCCGGCCCGTCTCGACCTTCACCCCCAGCCGTTCGCATTCGGACTCGAGCCAGTCCACGACCGCGCCCAGCGCCTCGCGGCCCGACGCCCGCGCGCCCAGACGGGTGGCTCCGCCGACTTCGGAGGCCCGCTCGGCCACGGTCACCCGATGGCCCCGGCCCGCCGCGACGCGGGCACACTCCAGCCCCGCCACCCCGCCGCCGACCACGAGCACGTCGACGGGGCGCGCCGCGGTGCCGGTGAGATCGGGATCCTCGGTTTCGTGGCCCGCCCCCGGTTCGACCACGCAGGACACGATGGGGTTGCGCGCATCGCGGACCTGGCACGCCTGGTTGCAGCGCAGGCAGGGCCGAACGCGGCCGGGCGTCGCGCCGGCCAACTTGCGACCCAGGTCCGGATCGGCGATCTGGGCCCGGGTCATCTCCACCGCATCGCACCGTCGCTCCCCCAGGGCCCACTCGGCCTGGCCCGGATCGGTGATCGAACCCTGCGCGATGACCGCCACCCGTTGGGGTAGCGCCGCCCGCACCTGTGCGGCCAGGTCCAGGTTGAACCCGGCGGGAACATGGCAGTCGGGCCTGGTGGCGGAGGTGGTGAAGATCGAGCCTCGTACGACGGTCAGGTAGTCGATGTCGGGCGCGAGTGCCACGGCCACCTCTACCGCCGATTCGGGCGTGAGTCCCGCCCACGGGGCCAGTTCGTCGCACGACAGGCGCAGGCCCACGATTCCGTGTGGGCCAACGGCGGTGCGCACGGCGCCCAGCACGCTGCGAGCGAAACGGAGACGATCGTTTCCCCACTCGTCGTCGCGCTGGTTGGTGAGGCCGGAGAGGAACTGGCGCACATGGCTGAACTGGCCGGGGTTCACGTCCAGCCCGGCCAAGCGGGTGGTCATGG
>JANMIX010000824.1:0-6354 GCA_031376015.1 Acidimicrobiia bacterium
CCCCTCACGGTCGACCTGGCCGAGGGAGTGCTCGGTGACCTCCTCTCGGAACGACGCACCCGCGTCATCACGGCCGCCTTGATCCTGCAGGCCACCTCGAAGATGTTCGGCTTCCCCCAGGACGAACTCCTCTCGGCCAGCCGCACCCGCCCGCTGGTCAACGCCCGGCAAGTGGCCATGTACGTCTGCCGTGAGCTCACCGAGCTGAGCTACCCCCAGATCGCCAAGGCGTTCGGCAAGAGCGATCACACCACCGTGATCCACGCCGTGCAGAAGATCGAGCAGCAGATGAGTGAGAAGGCGCAGGTCTACGACCAGGTCAACGAACTCACCCAATTGGTGACGACCGGCGTCGGATGACCCGTACTGCTGTGGATAACCGAGGGGACAACTGGGGGGACAACAGGTGGATCTCCGGTGGACCGGTGTGTGCCGCGCGGTGGACCACCGAGCACGGGTCCCCAGGCCATGACCGGACCACCCGCTCGACTGTGGAACGCTGTGGACGGGCCGCGCGTCACTGCAAGGTACGTGACCTGCGGTTTCCTGGGTTTGTCCACAATCCACAGGCCCTATTACCAACACCATCGAATCTCGATCCCCTGAAGGAAAGAAGCGTGCCGCTGTGAAGTTCCGTTGCGAGCGTGACGTTCTTGTCGAGGCGCTGGGTAGCGCTGGCCGCGCCGTGTCCGGCCGTGGAGGCGCTCTCCCGGTCCAGTCCGGCATCCACTGCGCCCTCGAGGGCAACGAGCTGCGGCTCACGGGTTCGGACAGCGATCTGTCCATCCACGTGACTGCGGAGGTGGCCGGCGAGGAGGACGGCGTCACGGTGCTGCCCGGCCGGCTCGCCGCCGACATCGCCAAGGCGCTGCCCCAAGGGGCAGCGGTGGTGACCATCTCCGACGACGAGGCCACGATCGTGTCGGGCCGCGCCGAGTTCACCATCCGGGTGCTGCCCGCCGATGAGTACCCGCGCCAGTCGCCCGCCACCGGCGACCCCGTCACCCTCGATGCGGCCGATCTGGCCGGCGCGCTCAAGCAGGTGGTTCCGGCTGCCTCCGCCGACGACGCCCGACCGATCCTGACCGGTGTGCTGCTCGCAGCCGAGGCCGGTGGGCTGCGCCTGGTCGCCACCGATTCGTATCGCTTGGCGGTGCGTGACCTTCCCAACAGCACCGTGCTCGCCGCCGGCCAGTCGGTGCTGATCCCCTCCCGGGCACTGTCCGAGCTCACCCGCATGCTGGGGAACGCCGCGCAGGTGGAGGTTCGTCTGGGTGAACACGACGCTTCGTTCCAAGTGGGCACCACGCGCCTCACCACCCGCCTCATCGAGGGCGAGTTCCCCAACTACCGCGGGCTGATCCCCCCCAGCTACCCCAACCGGCTCACCGTCGGACGTGACGCACTCCTCGAGGCCCTGCGCCGGGTGAAGCTCATGGCCAGGGAGGCCACGCCGGTCCGTCTCGACATGAAACCCGAAGGACTCGACCTCAAGGCGATCTCGCAGGATGTGGGCACCGCATCGGAGGATCTCGACGCCAAGTTCGAGGGCAATCCGCTCACGGTCGCCTTCAACGCCGATTACCTGCTCAACGGCGTCGAGGTGGCTCCCGGCGACGAGATCGTGATCTCGACCGTCGATGCCTTGAAACCAGCCATCCTGCGCTCGACCGAGAGCGACGACTTCCTCTACCTGCTCATGCCCGTACGTGTGAGTTGACGTGCTGCTGCGGCGCCTGTGGTTGAGCGATTTCCGCTCCTACGCCAGCGCAGAGGTCGGTTTCAGCGAGGGGCTCACCGCAGTCCTGGGTGCCAACGGCCAGGGGAAGACCAACCTGCTCGAGGCCATCGGCTATCTGGCCACCCTCGGGTCCTTCCGGGGCGCTCCCACCGAGGCCATGATCCGTGTGGGTCACCCCGTGGCGGTCGTGCGGGCCGAGGGCGTACGCGAGGGGCGTGAGTTGCTGATCGAGGCTGAATTGGTCGCAGGGGGCCGGAATCGGATCCAGATCAACCGGCAGCGCCTGGCCCGGGCCCGTGACCTGCTCGGCGCCCTGCGCATCACCGTGTTCAGCCCCGACGACCTCGTGTTGGTGAAGGGCGGGCCGGCCGAGCGCCGCCAGTACCTCGACGACCTCCTGGTATCGCTCGCCGCGCGGCACGACGCCCTGCGAGGTGACCTCGACCGGATCCTGCGGCAACGCAACGCCCTTCTCAAACAGTGCGCCGGCGGCAAATCCTTCGATGAGGGCGCCGCGCTCACCCTCGACGTGTTCGACAGCCGCTTCACCGAGACGGGCGAGGCGCTGGCCACCGCTCGTGAGCAACTCGTTGATCGCCTCGGACCCTTGCTCGACGCCGCCTACCACGAGGTGGCCGGACGGGGCCGTGCCGTGGTGCGCTACGACGCCCCGTGGCGGGACGGAGGGCTGGCGGCGGCATTGGCGGCCAGCCGGCGCGAGGAACTGCGCCGAGGGGTCACGCTGGTGGGCCCCCACCGCGACGATCTGGTGGTCAGCCTGGATGGCATGCCGGCCCGTACCCATGCCTCACAGGGCGAGCAACGGTCCCTGGCGCTCGGCCTCCGTCTGGCCGGGCATCAGTTGGTCACCTCCGAGACCGGGTCCCCGCCGGTGCTGCTGCTCGACGACGTGTTCTCCGAACTCGACCCGAGCCGCAGCGATGCTCTGCTGGCCCACCTCCCCCAGGGCCAGGCCATCCTCACCTCCGCCGCCGGTCTGCCGCCCCTGGCGCGCCCCGAATCCGTCGTGCACATCGAGGGTTCCTCGGTGGTGGCGGGCGCGGCATGAAGGAGCCGGTACCGCTGAGCGACAGCCTCGATCGCGTCCTGCGTGGCCTCGGCAGCCCAGGCGTGAGGGCCTCGATCTCTGTGTTCTCGGCCTGGGCTGACATCGTGGGAACCGTCGCCGCCGAGCACTCCGAACCCGTGTCGTTGGACGGATCCTGCCTGCTCGTCGTCGTCGACGCACCGGCCTGGGCGACACGGCTGCGCTTCGCCGAGGCCGACATTGTCCGGCGCTGCACCCAGGTGCTCTCCGAGACCGTCGTGACCCGTGTCGAGGTCCGTGTCAAGCCCGCCGGAAAGGCGTTCAGCGACACACCCAGCGGGTAGACTGGACCCCATTCGGGCGCCCGTCGCGAGCCCCCTGGTTTCAGGAACGGCGGCGTCGGGCTCACCCCCACTATCGGCAACTTCTGAAAGGCGCGCACGAGTGGCGCAAACCACGTCCTACGGGGCCAAGGACATGACGATCCTCGAGGGGCTCGCCCATGTCCGGAAACGTCCGGGTATGTACATCGGCGGCACCGGTCCCGCCGGTCTGCACCACCTCGTCTGGGAGGTCGTCGACAACTCCGTCGACGAAGCCATGGCAGGGCACTGCACCCAGATCAAGATCACCTTGCTGGCCGACGGAGGGTGCCGGGTCGAGGACGACGGTCGCGGGATCCCGACCGACGTGCATCCCGAGTTCAAGATGACCGGTGTCGAGATCGCGCTCACCAAGTTGGGCGGTGGCGGCAAGTTCGAGGGCAAGGGGTACCAGGTCTCCGGCGGCCTCCATGGCGTGGGTGTGTCGGTGGTCAACGCCCTGTCGGCCCGCCTCATCGTCGAGGTCGACCGCAACGACAAGCACCACCGCATGGAGTTCAACGACGGCGGCACGGCCCGCACCAAGTTGGAGATCACCGGCGAGGCTCCCCGGCGGCGCACCGGCACCACCGTCACGTTCTGGCCCGACACCACCGTGTTCGAGAGCACCGAGTTCTCGGCCCGCACCATTCTCGAGCGCATCCAGATGATGGCGTTCCTGAACAAGGGCCTCGAGATCCGCTTCACCGACGAACGCCCCGGCCACGATGCGGAGCCGGTCACGTTCCGTTACGCCGGCGGCATCATCGACTTCGTCAAGTTCATCAACAAGACGAAGGAACCCCTGTTCAGCAAGGTCGGCTATTTCGAGTCGCGCGAGGACGAATCCGGCGAGGTCGAGGTCGCCTTCCAGTGGAACACCGGCTACCAATCCGACGGGGTCCACTCCTTCGCCAACGGCATCAACACCATCGAGGGCGGCGTCCACGTCGAAGGCTTCCGGGCCGCGCTCACCACGGTGATCAACAAGTGGGCCCGGGCCAAGAACCTGCTCAAGGAGAAGGACGAAAACCTTCAGGGCGAGGACATCCGCGAGGGCATCACCGCCATCATCTCGGTCCGCCTCCGCGAGCCGCAGTTCGAGGGTCAGACCAAGGCCAAGCTCGGCAACCCGGAGATGAAGCGCCTCACCCAGACGGCCACCAACGAGAAGTTGGGCGACTGGCTCGAGTTGAACCCCACGGAAGCCAACAAGATCGTCAAGAAGGCCATTGCCGCCTCCCAGGCCCGCATGGCGGCCAAGAAGGCCCGCGACGTCATTCGGTCCAAGACCCTGCTCGACGGCGCCGGCATGCCCGACAAGCTGAAGGACTGCTCCTCCAAGGTCCGGGCCGAGCGCGAGCTGTTCATCGTCGAGGGCGACTCCGCCGGTGGTTCCGCGGTGACGGCCCGAGATCCGCGCACCCAGGCGATCCTGCCCATCCGCGGCAAGATCCTCAACGTCGAGCGGGCACGCCTCGACAAGATGCTGCGCAACACGGAGGTCCTCGCCCTCATCTCGGCCATCGGCGCAGGCGTGGGGGAGGAGTTCGACCCCGAGAAGCGCCGGTACGACAAGGTCTGCATCCTGGCCGACGCCCATGTCGACGGCGCCCACATCCGCACCCTGTTGCTCACCTTCTTCTTCCGCCAGATGAAGCCGCTGGTCGAACAGGGCTGCGTCTACATCTGCCAGCCGCCGCTGTATTCGACCGAGGTCGGCAAGAACAAGATCTACCTCAAGGACGATCACGCCAAGAACGCATTCCTGGCCGCGAATCCCAACCACAAGAAGGACTTCGGTCGCCTCAAGGGCCTCGGGGAGATGGACGCCGAGGAACTGCGGGTGACCACCATGGAACACGACCTACGGACGCTGCTGCGGATCACCGTCGAACAAGCGGCACTGGCCGACGAGGTGATGTCGATCCTCATGGGCGACGACGTCGACAGCCGCAAGCAGTTCATCGTGACCAACGCCAAGGACGTGAGGTTCCTCGATGTCTGACATCCCCACCGGTGTCGATACCGGCGACGACGACGACGGCGGCAACATCGGCATCGAGCCCATCGAAATCCAGGAGGAGATGGAGCGATCCTTCCTCGATTACTCGATGTCGGTCATCACTGCACGGGCCCTGCCTGACGCCCGCGACGGGTTGAAGCCCGTGCACCGGCGGATCCTCTACGGCATGGACGTCCTCGGCGCCCGCCCCGATCGCAGCCACATGAAGTGCGCCCGGGTCGTGGGCGAGGTCATGGGCAAGTTCCACCCTCACGGCGACAGCTCCATCTACATGGCCCTCGTCCGCATGGCTCAGGACTTCTCGCTGCGCAATCCCCTGGTCGACGGCCACGGCAACTTCGGCTCACCCGACTTCGGGCCGGCCGCCGCCCGCTACACCGAATGCCGGCTGGCCCCCATCGCCATGGCCATCCTCGACGGCATCAAGGAAGAGACCGTCGACTTCGCCGAGAACTACGACGGCACCGAGTCCGAGCCCGTGGTCCTCCCCGCCCGGTTCCCCAATCTGCTGGTCAACGGCAGTCAGGGCATCGCCGTGGGCATGGCCACGAACATCCCCCCGCACAACCTCGGCGAAGTCATCGATGCCACCGTGCACTTGCTCGAGAACCCCGAGGCCACCCCCGACGACCTCATGCAGTTCGTCAAGGGCCCCGACTTCCCCACCGGCGGGCTCATCATGGGCCGTCAGGGCATCATTGACGCCTACCGCACCGGACGTGGCTCCATCCGCCTGCGGGCCGTCGCCGAGATCGAGGAGAGCCGCTCGGGCCGCCAGGGCGACAAGATCGTCGTCACCGAGATGCCCTATCAGGCCTCCATCGCCGAGACCGCCGGGCGCATCAAGGAACTGGTCGAGTCGCGCCAGGTCGAGGGCATCGCCGATGTGAACGACGAGTCGGCCAAGGGCAAGACACGCCTGGTCATCCGCCTCAAGAAGGATGCGCCCGGGCTGGTCATCCTCAACAACCTCTACAAGCACACGCCGCTGCAGACGAACTTCGCGGTGAATACCGTCGCCCTCGTCGACGGCATCCCGCGCACCCTCAACCTGGCGCAGGCGCTGCATGCGTACATCGAGCACCAGGTCGAAGTCATCCGCCGCCGGTCCGAGCACCGTCTCAGTCAGGCGAAGGCGCGGGCGCACATCGTCGAGGGTCTCCTGCGAGCGCTCGAC
>JANMIX010000728.1:0-3448 GCA_031376015.1 Acidimicrobiia bacterium
GCAAACGTGTCCTGGCCGAATCCGACCGAAGGCGCCTCAAGCGGTAGCTGCCGCTCTAGTACTCTCAGTTCTCCCATGTCTGTTGCCGATAACTCTGTCGCGCCTGGGCCCTACTTCGTCGTCGGCAACAGCCGTTCCGGCACCACGCTCATGGGACGCGTCCTGGCCCGCTCCGGGGAGGTGCAATTCCTCAACGAGGTCCACTTCTTCGAACGGCTGTGGCTACCGGGCAGCAGCACGGAGGTGCTCGAGCACGGCCCCGCGGTGGAGTTGGCGTCGCGGCTGGTGGCCACGCAGCGGGACGGACGCATCTACCGCGAGGGCGACATCGAGGCCGCCCGTCCCGATGGGGAAGCCGTGGTCGCCGCCGTCCAAGGTCCTCTGCGACCGTTGGCTGTCTACGGCTCCTTCCTTCGCTTCGAGGCCCAGCGGGCGGGCCGGCGCACCTCGGTGGAACAAACCCCCCGCAACGTGTTCTTCCTCCAGGAGATCCTGGCGGAGTTCCCCGACGCCCGGGTGATCAACATGGTGCGCGACCCGCGCGCCGCGCTGGTCTCCCAGAAGTTCAAGTATCGGCGCCGGCGCCTCGGCGAGCCCGACGTGACCCGACGTGAGGTGCTGCGCATGTGGGCCAACTACCACCCCGTGGTCACCGCCCGCCTGTGGACCGCGGCGGTGCGCGCCGCGGATCGGCAGAACGACGCCCGGGTGCTCACCGTCCGCTTCGAGGATCTGCTCGCCTCACCGGAGGCCACCGTGCAACGCGTGGCCACCCATTGCGGGCTCCACTACAGCCCGGACATGTTGGATGTGCCCAAGGCCAGTTCCAGCTTTGAGCAGGACACCACGGAGCGCGGCATCCGCGCCGAGCGCACCAGCGGTTGGGCCGACGGCGGGCTCTCGCCCACCGAGCTGGCCCTGTGCGAACGCGCCGCGGGCGACGAGATGCGCCACCACGGCTATGACCCGGCCGGCATCGCCTCCAGCGGATGGCGGGCGGCCGGCTGGTATGCCGCCATGGTGCCCAAGCTCGGTCTGGCCGCCGCCCTCAACCTTCGCCACATGGGCAACCCCGTCACCGCGGTGCGGCGCCGGTTGGAGCGCTCCCGTTGAAGCTGCTCCTTCGCATCACACTCGTTTTGATCGTGCTCACCGGCGGCACCGGGGTGGTCGCGGCCGTCACCGGCTCCGCGGAGCGAAGGGCGGCCGCCATCGCCACCGCACCGCCGGCTTCCGCGGTGGAGACCACCGAACCGGCCTCCTCGACCACGGAGGCACCGCCGCCGGCACCCCTTGCTCCGTCCACCACGGCGCGGCCCACCACCACCACCACGACCCGACCGGTCACGACCACGACGGTGCGTCGCCTTGCCCGCCCTGCGACGGTCTCGGTGGGACCGTGGTCGGTAGCCCCCTATCGCGGCCTGGGTGCGTGGCTCGACGTGTACGACTGGTCAGCCACGTTCACCAACAACCGGCCCCAGATCAGCACCGCCGATATCGATCGGATGGCTCGCCTCGGTGTGCGCACCATCTACCTGCAGACGGCCCGGCCCGACACTCCCGAGGACGTGCTGGAGCCGGCACGGCTGCGACCCCTCATCGCCCGAGCCCAGGCCCAGAAGATGGCGGTAGTTGCCTGGTTCCTCCCCGATCTGTCGGATCCCACCGCCGATCTGCGCCACCTGCTCGCCGCCAGCCGGCTGGGCGTGGACGGCCTGGGTGTGGACATCGAGTCGCGTTCGGTGACCCCGGTGGCCGAGCGCAACCGGCGCCTGGTGGCGCTGTCCGCCGCGCTGCGCAAGGCGCTGCCGGGCAAGACGCTGTCGGCCATCGTGTTGCCGCCGGTCGTGATGGAGGACGTGAACCCCAACTACTGGCCCGGGTTTCCGTGGATGGGGATCGCGCCGTACTTCGACGTGTGGATGCCGATGGCCTACTTCACGAACCGCAACGACGGCTGGCGTGATGCGTACAAGTACACCGCGGTCGACGTGCAACGGGTGCGCCACCACATCCGACAGCCCCACGCGTTGGTGCACACGGTCGGTGGTATCGCCAACGAGATGACCGTGGCCGATGTGAAGGGCATGCGCCGAGCCGCGGTCAACACCGGCTGCATCGGACTGAGCCTGTACGACTACCGGACCACCGGGCCGAAGATCTGGGCGGCGCTCACCGCCGGTTCCTAGCCCGCCGCTCGGACTGCTGGACCGCTTCATCGAGGTCCTCGGCCCGGGTGACGAGCAGCACCCGGTGCCCGAACGCTCTCGCCGCCAGTGCCTGCTCCGCCGAAGCGGTGTCGGCCGTCTCGGGGGCGACGTCGACCAGCAGATCGCCACAGAGCACCCCGTAGATCCCGTCGGAGTCGGCCCGCCGCGGATGCATGTACCGCAACGGCCCCGACCGCAGCGTGGCACCCTCGACTCGGTAGGGCCCGGGGTCCACGAAGAACTCCCGGAACCGCTCGTGCAACGCCAGCAGCAGCGCATGCTGGCGGCGGGTGTGCTCGTCGCAGCTGTTCACCACCGTTGCCGCCTCCACTGGCTCCGCTGCTCGCTGGAGCACGTTCAGGGCGGGTCGGTAGACGTTGGCCCGGCTGCCGCTGCGCGCCTTGCGCAGTGCCCGGTTGGACGGCCGGCCCCTCGGAACGGACAGCAGGCTGCGATGCTCGAGCGCCTTGGCCGCTCGGTCTCCGTTCGCTCGGGCGTGCTGGACCGAAGGGTCCGGGTCGTGGCCCACCACGCTGTGCTCCACCAGCGTCGACGCCGCCCGCACCAGCGAGAGCGCATGGCAGAGGACACGGTTCTCCTCAGTGTCGTAGGCCCGCAACGGCGCCGAGCAGATGAACACCTGCCCGGCGCCGGGGCTGCCGGCACGCGCTGCCAGCGTCTCGCCCCACAGCACCGGCCCACGTATCTCCCCGACGGCACGAACCGGCACCGAGGCGGTGGCGATGGCCAGGGAACGGATGGTGTCGTGGATCCCCTCCAGGAGATGGTCGGCCTCGTCGGAGACCGCCAGACCCAGGCCCACGAGCTGGCGGCAGGCGAACGGCGGTAGGCCCGTCATCGCCTCCAGCGCGCCCACGGGATCGAAGGGCCGTCCGAGGCGCCGCCACAGCTCGGCGGTGGCACTCCCCGAAACGGTCGCAGAGGTTGGGGACACCGCTCAGCCCATGATCTCGACGCCGAGCACCTCGTTGATGGTGCGCCGCGCCTCGGCCTGCTCCGGCGGGTCCAGCACCTTGCACATGAGCCGGTACAGGACGGTGGCCTTGGAGTCGTCCATGCCGTCGAACTGGGGCAGGAAAAAACCGTAGAACACCTCGTACAGCAACCTCGACCGGGTGGCGCCATCCTTCTCGCGCCGAGCCGCGTACTTGCGGGCGTCGAGATACACGGCCGGGCCCAGGTCACGGAACTGACGCAAGGTGAGCAGCGCCTTG
>JANMIX010000745.1:0-2415 GCA_031376015.1 Acidimicrobiia bacterium
CCTTTCTCGTCGACGGCCAGCCGTGCGACGTGTCCGCCAGCATCGGCGTCGCCACGGTCACCGACGCCACCTCATCGGCGGCCGACATCCTCCGCGCCGCGGATGCCGCCATGTACCGGGCCAAGGATCGTGGACGGCACCGCATCGAGATCTTCGACGAGCACCTCGCCGCAGCCGCCCGTACCCGCTTCGAGTTGGAGCGGGAGCTGAGCGTCGCGCTCAGCCGCGACCAGTTCCGTCTGGAGTACCAGCCGGTGGTGAACGTGACGACCGGCCAGATCACCTCCGTGGAAGCGCTGGTGCGCTTTGATCATCCGGTGCACGGACCGATGCTGGCGGAGGAGTTCGTGTCCGTCCTCGAGCAGAGCGGGCTCATCATGGCGGTCGACGACTGGGTCGTGCACCGAGCCTGCGAGCAGCTCGCGCGGTGGGAGGTAGCCCTGGCGACCCCACCGCAGGTGTCGGT
This sequence comes from Acidimicrobiia bacterium, assembly GCA_031376015.1. Lineage (GTDB taxonomy): Bacteria > Actinomycetota > Acidimicrobiia > Acidimicrobiales > JACDCH01 > JANMIX01. Next base: position 467 of record JANMIX010000745.1, read on the forward strand.
CAACCTCTCCGGCGCCCGGCTGGCCAAGGGCGGCGTCGACAAGCTCTATCTCGGCGCGCTGGAAGCCGCCGGTGCCAACCCCGCCAACCTGTGTGTCGAGCTGACCGAGACGGTGCTGGTGGACGCGTCCGAGGAGGCGATCCAGGCGCTGGAGCGGCTGCGCGCCGCTGGAGTGCAGATCGCGCTCGACGACTTCGGCACCGGCTACTCGAGCCTCACCCATCTGCAGCGCTCGGGTGTGGACATGCTCAAGATCGACCGGTCGTTCACCGGTGGCCTCGGTCACCTCCGCGAGGACGCCATCGTGGAGGCGGTGACCGCGCTGGGCCGGCGCCTCGACATGGAGATCGTCGTCGAGGGCGTCGAGCGGGCCGACCAGCGCGATCTCGTGCAGTCGCTGGGTTGCAACCTGGTGCAGGGCCATCTGTACTCACGCAGCCTTCGACCCGAGGTGCTCGACCCGCTTCTGGTGAGCGGGCTGGCCTGAGCGGGCTCAGCGCTTGGTCTCGAACCGGCTCCGCCGCAGGTGGCGATCGAGGGCCAGCCGAACCAGTTCGTCGATGAGTGCCGGGTAGCCGAGGCCCGACGCCGCCCACAGCTTCGGGTACATCGAGATGGGGGTGAACCCCGGGATGGTGTTGAGTTCGTTCACCAGGAACCGGCCGGTTGACTCCTCGAGGAAGAAGTCGACCCGCGCCATCCCGTCGACCCGCAACGCTCGATACGCCTGGATCGCCAGATCCCGCACTTCGGCGGCGGCCTCCTCGGAGAGCGGTGCAGGGATGAGCAGTTCGGAGGTGCCGTCGATGTACTTGTCGTCGAAGTCGTAGAAGTCGTGGCTGGGCCGGATCTCGCCCGGCACCGAGGCACGGGGCTCGGCGTTGCCCAGCACGGCCACCTCGATCTCGCGGGCGCTGACGAACTCCTCCACCACCACGAACTCGTCATAGCGGAACGCCTCCATCAGTGCGGCGCGCAACTCGGCCGCGTCGCCGGCCTTGGACACCCCTACCGAGGAGCCCATGTTGGCGGGCTTCACGAAGCACGGGAAGCCCAACTGCGTGGCCACCGCCTCCTCGAAGGCCGGTCCGGCGTCGGGCTCGCGTGCGCCGAGCCAGCGTGCCTGAGGCACGCCGGCCGCGGTCAGGACCGCCTTGGCCGCCGCCTTGTCCATGCACAGTGCCGAGCCCAGCACGCCGGCACCCACATACGGCACGCCCGCCAGTTCCAGCAGGCCCTGCACGGTGCCGTCCTCGCCCATGGGGCCGTGCAGCAACGGCAAGACGACCACCTCTCCGGGCGCGGAGCCGGCGGGCACGATGGCGGGCAGGGGTTCCACCTCGGCACCGTCGCTGTCGTCGGGGGAGGGTAGCGCCCGCGCCGTTGCGTCACCGGCGATCAATGCGGCGATTGCCTCGGTGGACGCCACCCATCGACCGTCGCGGGTGATGCCGAGGGGAACGAGGTCGTAGCGGCTTGGATCCACGGCCCGCAGCACGTGGAGCGCCGAGATACAGGACACCTCGTGCTCGGCCGATCTGCCCCCGAAGAGCACCACGAGTCTGGTCCGTTCGGTCACCTGGCCACTGTAGGTTCCCCGCTGTGCGCCTCTCGTTGACCGACATCGCTGCTGCCACCGGCGGCCGGCTCCACGGCCAGAACCTCGAGATCGACGGCGTGAGCATCGACTCCAGAGCGGTGCGCCGCGGGCAACTTTTCGTGGCGCTGATGGCCGAGCGCGACGGCCACGACTACGCCGTTCAGGCGGTACGGGCCGGAGCATTCGCCTACCTGGGCGAGCGCGATGTCGGCGTCCGGGCCTCGTGGGTGGAGGTCGAGAACACCGATCATGCGTTGCTCGATCTCGGCCGGCTGGCGCGCACCCGGGTGTCGGACCGCGTCGTGGGGATCACCGGCTCGGTCGGGAAGACCACGGTCAAGGACCTGAC
>JANMIX010000761.1:0-2110 GCA_031376015.1 Acidimicrobiia bacterium
GGCGGAGCACGCCTGGCAGCAACGCTCCGCCGAGGTCTGACCCGAGGGCCGACCCGAGGGTCGAGGTCCGCGATCGCACGAATGTGCGGGGCCTCGATGCCGCGGCGCTGGGCGGACCGGTCGAGATGGTCGTCGCCGATCTCTCGTTCATCTCCCTGCGGACGGTGGCACCTGCGTTGGTGGCCTGCGTCGAGCCCGGTGGCGACGTCGTGGTGCTCGTCAAGCCCCAGTTCGAGGCGGGCCGGGCCGAGGTGTCCAAGGGACGGGGGATCATCCGGGACCCGCAGGTCCGCCAGCGCACCCTCGAGGAGGTGGGTCACGCCTTCGTGCTACAGGGGGCGGGCATCATGGGATCGATGACATCTCCGATCACCGGTGCCGACGGCAACGTCGAGTTCCTCCTCTGGGTGCAGTGTTGAGCGCGGCGTCGCCCACGGTGGCGCTGTTCGTGCACCACGGGCGCGACGAGGCGACTCGTCTCGCCGAGCAGGCCCGTGTGTGGCTGGAGGCCCGCGATCACGAGGTTCGACAAGAGGGCGCCTCGATGGAGGGTGTGGAACTGGCCATCAGCCTCGGCGGTGACGGCACCATGCTGCGGGCGGTCGACGGTGTCGCCGCCCACGGCGCCGCGGTGCTGGGCGTGAACGTCGGCCAACTCGGCTACCTCACCGCAGTCGAGCCCGACGACATGCTGTCGGCGCTGGAGCGCTATCTGGGCGGCACCCACCGCATCGAGGAGCGCATGCTGCTCGACGTGCAGGTCGAGGGCGGCCCTCGCCGGCTCGCCCTCAACGAGGCGGTGGTGGAGCGCACCGAGAACGGGCACACGGTGCGCCTTGCGGTCAGCCTGGACGGCGAGTTCTTCACGACCTACGCCGCCGACGGGCTCATCGTGGCCACGCCCACCGGCTCCACGGCCTACTCCTTCTCCGCCCGGGGCCCGATCGTGGATCCCGCCCACTGGGCCATGGTCCTCACCCCGGTCTCGCCGCACATGCTCTTCGACCGCGCCATGGTCCTGGGCCCCCGGGCCACCGTGCGTCTCGAGGTGCTCGGCGAGCGTCCGGCCCGGCTCGAGGCCGACGGTCAACGCATCGTGGGCACCCTCGACCCGGGGGCGGTAGTGGTGTGCACCGCGGCGGATGAACCCGCCCGGCTCGTGCGATTCGGTGGCTCGAACTTCCACCACGTGCTCAAGCAGAAGTTCGGGCTCTCGGATCGATGAGCCCGGCTGCCAGATCGTGAGATCAACGAGGAGACAACGGTGCTCGTCGAACTGTCCGTGACCAACCTCGGCGTCATCGCCGAGTTACGGCTGCTCCTTGGCTTGGGTCTGACCGCCTTCACCGGCGAGACCGGTGCTGGCAAGACCATGCTGGTGGAGGCGATCGACCTCCTGGTGGGCGGCCGTGCCGACCCCGTGCTGGTGCGCCCCGGCGCCACCGAGGCCGTCGTGGAGGGCCGCTTCGTCACCGCGGAGGACCGCGAGATCGTGCTGAGCCGCGTCATCCCCGCCGTGGGGCGTTCCCGCGCCTACGTCGACGGCCGCCTCGCGCCGGTGGCGCAGTTGGCCGAATGGGGACGGGTGCTGGTCGACCTGCACGGCCAGCACGCGCACCAGTCGCTGCTGGCGGTCCAAGCCCAACGGCGTGCCCTGGACAGCTTCGCCGACAGCCCGCTGGAGGCACTGGTCGCCGCCCGGGCCGAAGTGGCACGCCTCGACGCCGAACTGTCGGCGCTGGGGGGCGACGAGCGGGCCCGGGCCCGGGAGATCGACCTGCTCCGCTTCCAGGTGCGCGAGCTCGAGGAGGCGGCCGTCACCGACGCGGACGAGGACGAGGCGCTCGCCGCCGCGGAGGATCTGCTGGCCGACGCCGTCGCGCACCGCGAGGCCGCGGCGACGGCCCTCGACGCGCTCACGGCCGAGGCGGGCGCTCTCGATGCGCTCTCTGGCGCCCTGGGCGCCCTGCAGGGCCGCCGGCCCTTCGCGGACCAGGAGAGCCGCCTGCGGGCCCTGGTGGCCGAGGTGGGCGACCTGAGCACCGAGCTGCGCCACGCGGGCGAGGCCATCGACGACGACCCCGAGCGTCTCAATGCCGTGCGGACGCGC
>JANMIX010000822.1:0-6485 GCA_031376015.1 Acidimicrobiia bacterium
CCCCGCGCCGCACTCGAACCGTGGGGCGATGGCGGGGCGGGGAGTGGTGGGGCGCAGTCCTTGGAGCGCGCCGTGGCGACGCTGCGTCGGGTGCTTGCGTTGGCGGCCGAACTGGGCGAACACCGCGCCGAGAGCACCATCGAGTTCGCTACCGACCCGCTGCTGGCGTCCTACCAGGCCTGCGCCGTGTCGCCGCTCGGTCCACTCGACCAGCACCGCCTGCTGGGGGTGGACGGGCTCGGCGATCGTCTGACGCTGCTGAACCAGATGCTCGCCGAAGAGGAGACCTACCTCCGGGCCCGTCTGGCGCTGGGCTGACCGGGCGGTCCCAGGGTCACCGCCGTGGTGCACTAGGTTTCGACGCCGTGCCCGATGATCGCAAAAGCCTCGCCGAGGTCGGTTCGGAACTATGGGAACTGCTCATCTCCTATGGGAAACAGGAGACGGTGGAGCCCCTCAAGGGCCTACAGCGCTTCGTCGCCTACGGGGTGGCCGGCGCACTGCTGACCGGAGTAGGCCTGTTGTTGCTCACCCTGGCGGGCCTGCGGGCATTGCAAACCCAGACCGATGGGCACCTCTCCGGCAACCTGAGCTGGATTCCCTACGTGGCGGCAATGGTGCTGTTGGGAGCGCTGATCGGTGTGTGCATCCGAATGATCAAGGGGTCCTCACGATGACTGCAGTGGCCAAGCCCATCTCCCGCGACGACATCGAGGGCAAGTTCCGCGAGTTGAAGGGTGAGGTCGACGGCGCGACCCAACACGCCACCACCTACCTGGTGGCCGTGGGGGCGGCGGTGGCTGTGGGTCTCGTGGGTCTCGCCTACGTCATGGGCCGGCGGCGAGGGCGCAAGCGCACCACGATCGTCGAAGTCCGCCGGCTGTGAAGCTCACCCGCAGGGCGACCCGGCGCGCCACCGATGCGCTGCGCCGCCGGGGCCTGCAGCGGGGGATCGCCGGGTCCAGTGCCGGGTGGACGGCGGTGTGGGTGACCCTCGTCCTCGGCCGCGTGGTGCGCAAAGCCGTGCAGCACAAGCCGGTGGTGGAGCGATTCGAACTCGGCCCCGGCCAGAGCTTGCTCATCACCGATCTCGGTACCAGCACCGCCGACGGCACCCCCTAGGCTCGCGGACCGTGAAGGTCCTGTTGCGAAACCCACGTCGAGAACTCGAGGTGACAGGTCCCGTCTCCGTGCACGCGCTGCTGGCCCGCCTGGAGTTGAACCGTGAGTCGGTGCTGGTGATCCGCGACGGCACCCTGGTACCCGGTGACGCCATGCTGACCAACGCCGACGAGGTCGAGATCCGCCCGGTCATCTCGGGCGGAGCGTGAAGCGCGGGCGCTCGGCATGAAGTGCCGAGTGTGTCGGGGGCCCGCCATCATCGACGTCCGCCGTCAGAACGCCAACTACTGCCCCGAACACTTCCTGCGCATGTGCCGCGACCAGGTGGCCAAGGCCATCGAGCAGTTCTCGATGTTGCAGCCCGGCGAGCGTGTGCTGGTGGCGGTCTCGGGTGGCAAGGATTCGCTGGCGTGCTGGGACCTGCTGCGCGAGATGGGCTACGAGGCCGACGGTTACATCATCGGTCTCGGGATCGGTGAGTACTCCAGCACCTCCACCGACTATGCCCGACGGTTCGCCGAGCAACGCGGCTGGACCCTGCACGAGACCGACCTGCGAGGCGAACACGGTTTCGACGTGCCCACCGCTGCCGCGGTCACCAAGCGCGTGCCCTGCAGTGCCTGCGGACTGTCCAAGCGGCACCTCTTCGACGACGCCGCCCGCCGCCTGGGCTACGACGTGGTGGCCACCGGTCACAACCTCGACGACGAAGCGGCGGTGCTGTTCGGCAACGTCCTGCGATGGCAGACCGACTATCTGGGTCGCCAACTCCCGGTGCTGCCCGAGCGACACGGGTTTCCCCGCAAGGTGAAGCCGCTCGTCCGCCTGGCGGAACGGGAGACGGCGGCCTACTGCGTGGTGCGCGGCATTGATTACATGGTCGAGGAATGTCCCATGGCCGCCGGGAACCGGCACCTGGGCTACAAGGCCGCGCTCAACCAGATCGAGGTCGAGAGCCCCGGCTCCAAGTTCGACTTCTACTTCGGTTTCCTGGCGCGGGCCTCCGAACGGTTCACCCCCGAGGCCGAAGCGGAGCAGGAAGGCCTGGCACCTTGCCGCACGTGCGGCGCCCCCACCACCGGCGAGGTGTGCGCGTTCTGCCGCCTCGTGGACCGGACCGACGGCGTGAGCCCGGTGGCCCTGCGGGTCAAGCCGTGAGGCCGCTGGCCGCAGGGGAGCAGGTGCTCCTCATCGACAACAAGGACCGCCGGTACCTCATCACCCTCGCTCCCGGCGCGGAGTTCCACAGCCACACCGGCGTGCTGGCCCACGACACGCTGATCGGTGCCGAGGAAGGCATCGTTGTGCGCTCGACCCGCAACTCCCGGTTCACGGTCCTGCGACCGACCCTCAGCGACTTCATCCTCAAGATGCCCCGCGGCGCCCAGGTCATCTATCCCAAGGACATCGGTCCCATCCTGATGCTGGCCGACATCTTCCCCGGCGCCCGGGTGCTCGAATCGGGCGTGGGGTCCGGGGCCCTGTCGATGTCCATGCTTCGCGCCGGCGCCCACATCACCGGGTATGAGTTGCGCGAGGAGTTCGCGACCAAGGCCCAGTCCAACGTGCGGCGGTTCCTCGGCGAGGACGCCCTGGCCCACTACCAGGTCGAACTGCGCGACGCGTATGACGGAATCGACGGTGAGGCCTATGACCGCATCGTGTTGGATCTGCCCGAGCCCTGGCACCTGGTGCCGCATGCCCAGCGCGCGCTGCTTCCGGGGGGCATCTTTCTCGCCTACACGCCCTCCATCGTGCAAGCGGTGCAGTTGCGCGAAGCCTTCGAGAAGGGCTCTTTCGCCATGGCCGAGACCCTGGAGGTGCTGCACCGGACCTGGCACATCGAGGGACCGTCCGTCCGTCCGGATCACCGGATGGTGGCGCACACTGGCTTCCTCACCTCGGCCCGCCTCATCACCCCCGCATGAACACCCTCGACTGGCTCCTCGTCATGAGCGCGGTGCTGGCGGCGTTCGGGGGATACCGCGCCGGCTTCGTGGCCCGCGCCACCTCGTGGCTGGGCCTGGCCGCCGGGGTGCTGCTGGCCAGCCGGGTGCTGCCCGCCGTCGTCTCGTCGGGATTCACCTCCGACGGCACCTCGCTGCTGCTCGTGGTCCTGCTCGTGCTCATGGTGGGAGCCGGGGTCGGCCAGGCCATCGGGTTCGTGGCCGGCTCGAAGTTGCGCCTCATCATCCCGCCCGGGCCGCTGCGCATCGCCGACCACGCCCTCGGTTCGGTGGCCGGCCTGTTGGGGGTGGTAATCGGGTTCTGGTTCCTGCTGCCGACCATGGCGGACACCCCCGGCTGGCCCGCCCAACAGGCGCGCGGCTCGGTGGTGGCCGAGTGGGTGCACGGCACGCTGCCCACCCCGCCCGACACGGTCCGCGCGCTGCGGCGTCTGGTCGGCAACGACCTGTTCCCCCGCGTGCTGGACGGTCTGGGCTCGGCTCCCGAACTGGGCCCCCCGCCACCGGGAAGCGGCATCGACGCGGCCACCCAGAACCGGGTGGCCGCCTCCACCGTCAAGGTCGAGACACAGGCATGCGGACGCCTGCGTGATGGCAGCGGCGCACTCATCGGTCCCGGTCTCATCGTGACCAACGCACACGTGGTGGCGGGAAGCGAGGGGACGGTGGTCTACCGCCACCCCGATAATGCGCGTATCGACGCCACGATCGTGGCCTTCGATCCGAACCGGGATCTGGCCATCCTGCGTGTCGGCCCGGTCGGACGGCCCGCCCTGACGCTCGACAACGGCAAGTTCGGTGTCGGAGGCGTCGGAGCGGTGTTCGGTCACCCCCGGGGCGGCCCGCTCAAGATCCAGCCCTTCAAGGTGGGTGAGGTGGTCCAGGCCACGGGACGTGACATCTACGACCGGCAGAAGACCCAACGGCAGGTGTTCTTCCTGTCCTCCGACCTTGCCTCCGGCGACTCGGGTGGGGCGCTGATCGACGGCCGTGGCGTGGTGGTGGGAGTGGCATTCGCCATCGCTCCCGACCGACCCTCGGTGGCCTACGCCCTCACCGTGAACGAGGTGAAGCCGGTGCTGGCCAAGGCCGGCACGGCTCCGGTCAGCGCCGGTCCCTGTATCGACTGAGCGCCGGCGAATGCCGATGGGTGAGAAAGCGCGAAATGGCCCCCACCGAAGCGGGGGCCATGTACGACAAACCGTGGTGAATCACACCTCGATGAAGATGCACTCCCCTGGGCATTCCTCGGCCGCCTCGATGGTGGCCTCCTCCTGCCCTGCGGGCACCGCGGCCACGCCGTCCGCGCCCTGGGGGTTGCCCGCGGCGGTGGCGAAGACCGTGGCACCTTCCTTGACGTAGGCCAAGCCGTCGTCGAGGAGGGTGAACACATCGGGGGCGATCTCTTCGCAGAGACCGTCTCCAGTGCAGAGATCCTGGTCGATCCAGACCTTCATGATGCTTGGGTTTCCTCTCCTGGGAGCCAGGGGCCGGTACTTGGCAGGGACAATAACAACCCGGTCACGCGAATCGAAACCATTGTCGTCGGACTCCCCCGGCGGTTGAGCAATGGCGGCATCCCTTCGGAAGGAGCGGTGTAGGGTCCAAATGGGCCAGCGCCCATCCGGTCCGCGTGCGCACAGGAGGTCGATGTCGTGACGGAGAAGGAAGATCAGGCAGAGCTAGCCAGCCTCCGCGAGCAGGCCATCGTCCTCGAGGAGGAGGTGCAGTCGCTACGCAAGAGGTTGCAGGATGCACCCAAGCGGGTCCGCACCCTCGAGGAGCGACTGCTCGAGACCAAGGGCCAACTGGCCCAGGCGCTCGGCCAGAACGAGAAGCTCACCTACACCCTGCGCGAGGCTCGGGAACACATCGCCGCGCTGCGCGACGAGGTCGACAAGCTGACCCGGCCCCCCTCCGCCTATGGCACCTTTCTCGGCCGCAACGACGACGAGACGGTCGACGTGTACTCCGGGGGCCGCAAGATGCGCGTCACGTTGCACCCCGAACTGGAGGATCAGGTCCTCGAGCGCGGCGCCGAGGTCGTGCTCAACGAGTCCCTCAATGTGGTGCTGGCCCGCAACGGCGAGCTCACCGGTGAGGTGGTCATCATCAAGGAGGTGCTCGAGGACGGCAAGCGCGCACTCATCGTGGGGCGCGCCGACGAGGAGCGGGTGGCCGAGCTCTCCGACCCGTTGCTGTCGATCAAGCTGCGCTCCGGCGACACCGTGCTCATGGACCCCCGCTCCAGCCTGCTGCTCGAGAAACTGCCCCGGCCCGAGGTCGAGGAACTGGTGCTCGAGGAGGTGCCCGACGTGTCCTACGAGGACGTCGGCGGCCTCGACTCCCAGATCGAGATGATCGCCGACGCGGTGGAGTTGCCCTTCCTGCACCACGAGCTGTTCGCCGAGTACAAGCTCCCCGCCCCCAAGGGCATCCTCCTCTACGGTCCGCCGGGCTGTGGCAAGACGCTCATCGCCAAGGCGGTGGCCAACTCCCTGGCCAAGAAGGTGGCCGAGAAGTCCGGGGCCAAGGCCCAGAGCTACTTCCTCAACATCAAGGGCCCGGAGCTGCTCAACAAGTACGTGGGTGAGACCGAGCGCCAGATCCGCCTGGTGTTCCAGCGGGCTCGGGAGAAGTCCGAGGAGGGCTGGCCGGTCATCGTCTTCTTCGACGAGATGGACTCCATGTTCCGCACCCGAGGCACCGGGATCTCCTCCGACATGGAGTCGACCATCGTGCCCCAGCTGCTGGCGGAGATCGACGGTGTGGAGACGCTCAAGAACGTGATCGTCATCGGTGCCTCCAACCGCGAGGACCTCATCGACCCCGCCATCCTGCGGCCTGGTCGTCTCGACGTGAAGATCAAGATCGAGCGGCCCGATGCGCGCGCCGCCACCCAGATCTTCGGCCGTTACCTCACCACCGACCTGCCCCTCGATGCCAAGGAAGTGAAGTCCCTGGGCGGCGGCGACCCCGCCAAGGCGGTGCAGGCCATCATCGAGACGACGGTGGAGGAGATGTACTCCACCGACGACAAGAACCGGTTCCTGGAAGTGACCTACCAGAACGGCGACAAGGAGATCATGTACTTCAAGGACTTCTCCTCAGGCGCCATGATCGAGAACATCGTGCGTCGGGCCAAGAAGCTGGCCATCAAGCGCAAGATCAGCGGCGCCAGTGGCGGCATCCGGACCTCCGACCTGATCGAGTCGACGATGCAGGAATTCAAAGAGCACGAGGACCTGCCCAACACCACCAACCCCGATGACTGGGCCAAGATCTCCGGCAAGAAGGGCGAGCGCATCGTCTACGTGCGCACCCTCATCAAGAAGAGCACCGACGAGGAGGCCACCGGTGGGCGGGCCATCGAGCGGGTGGCCACGGGGCAGTACC
>JANMIX010000828.1:0-3084 GCA_031376015.1 Acidimicrobiia bacterium
ATGTTCTGCCTCTGAACTACACCCGCAGGGTGGGGGGAAGTTAGCAAACCCGGGTGGGCGGCAGACTAGTCAGGCGCTGGCGGTGAGCGGCGAGGAGAGCGCCAACTCGGACCACACGATCTTGCCGCGGGCCAACCAGTCGATCCCCCAACGCGTCGAGATCCGATCCACGATGGCCACACCGCGGCCACCGGGGTCGAGCGGACCCGCCTGGTTGAGGATCGGGGCGCCATCGCCGCGGTCCTGCACGGCGATGCGCACAGTCTTGGCGTCACGGCCGACCGTGACCAGGAACGGTGACCGGGCGTGGATCACGGCGTTGGTGGCCAGTTCCGACACGACCAGCGAGGCGTCATCGGCGAACGTCGCCGCACCCCAGGCGGTGAGGTGGTCGGTCACGAACTGGCGTACCGAGCGGAGTACCGAGGGAACGGGCAGGAATACGGTGCTGTCCTCGGTCAACTCCTCCAGCGCGTCGGGGCGGGCGGCGTCGGGGTAGTGCTGGGGGGCCAGTACCCCGGAGTGGTGGCGGCACACCTTCGCCACCTCGTCGAGGTCCCCAGCGGCCGCAGCCGAGAGTGGGTAGGCGCAGTACAACGAGAAGTCGTGGTGTGTGGCCAGGGAATTCCACAATGCCTCGAGCTGAATGGCGGCGCCTGGATTCCCCTTGGCCCACAGGATCGACACCATGTCGCCGAAGGCGCTCACCCGCCGGTTGCCGGCGCCCGCAGCGGCGACGGCGCCGCCCACGATGTCGGCGAACCGATCGGGGTCCAGTGTGCCCTCGATCATCAAGGCGGCCAGCGTCTCGGCCGCGTCAAAGAGGGTCAGGCTGCCGTCCGCGGTACGGGAGCCGACATTCACACCGGCGGCGACCAGACCGTCGGCGATCGCCGGCAACCGGCCATCGGAGGCGATGACGACGATGCCCTCACCGCGGGCGGCTGCGGCCGAAAGCGCTGCGGTGACGCCGGCAACGAGGGCTTCCTCGGCGTCGAAGAAGTGCACGACGTGATCGTGAGGGTCAAGGTCGAGCCCGAGTCGCTCGCCGCCGGCCATACGGGGAAGGGTAACGGTCGGATCATCAATCCGAAAGGGTTCGCCACCATTCGAACCACACTGAGCGGTCATTGTTCGTCCGGTGTAATCCGAAATGCCAGGATTGCGATGTCATCGTTCTGGGTCGAGGAGAAGTCTCGGACTGCTTCGAGGACCCTGTCGATGGTGTCCTTGGGATTCATGTCCTTGGTGCGCTTGAGCACCTCCACCAGGCGCTCGGCCCCGAACAACTCTCCGCTGTTGCGCGCTTCGGTGACGCCGTCGCTGTAGAAGAACACGAGATCGCCGGAGTGCAGTGTCAGGCGACGATCGGCGCCCTTCCAGGTCTCGAAGGGCCCCAGAATCGGCCCCCGGGTGGGCAGAGAAACCACGTCACCGCCGGTACGTAGCAGTGCAGGCGGGTGGCCGCCGCCGCCGAGGGTGAGGTGAGCGCTGGCACCGATCCGGAGCCGGCCGTACACCGCGGTGCAGAAGCGGTCAGGGTCATGGCGATACACGGCGGAGTTGAGGACATTCAGCACGGCCGCGGGGCGGCGCACTCGGATGGCGGCGGCCCGCAGCGTGTAGCGGGCCAGAGCCGTCAACGTGGCGGCCTCAGTGCCCTTCCCCATCACGTCGCCCAAGACGAAGCCCCAGTCGTCGCGACCGATCTCGAACACGTCGTAGAAGTCGCCGCCCACCTCGACCCCGTCGCCGGCGGGCTGGTAGGTGGAGGCCAGTTCCACCCCGTCGATCGCGGGGAGGGCGGGTGGCAGCAGGCTGGTCTGGAGGGTGCGGGCCACGTGCGCGAAGCGCTGGCTGGCCTCCAGCACGGCCCTCTCCGCCTGCACCCGGTCGCTGATGTCGCGCAGGTACGCACTGAACAACAGTTGCGTCCCGGCAGCCGCTACGGGCGTGACGGTGAGCTCGACGGGGAATTCCACGCCGTCGGCTCGCATGGCCGTCACCTCGATGCGCCGGTCCAGGATCGGGCCAGACCCGTCCTTCAAGTAACGTTCGAGGCCCCGGGAGTGCGCAGCCCGGAACCGCTCGGGGATGATCAGGTCCGCCAGCCGCTGACCGGTCGCCTCGTGCCGTCGATAGCCAAAGATGCGCGCGGCAGCCGGATTGAAATCGACGATGTTCCCGTCCCGATCCATCGTGATGACGCAGTCCAGCGCGGATTCCAGGATGGCGGTCTTGATGGCCTCGCTGCGGAGCAACTCCTCTTGCGACCGCGCCAGGGCCTCGGCGCGGTCCTGGGAGTCCTGCAGGGCCCGCTCGAGCCGCTGGGCCTGGTCGACCACGATCTCTTGGCGGGCATCGAGCAACTGGCTGAACGCCGCTGCTTCGGCACGGGCCACCCGCAGGTCGCGGTCGGGGTCGGGGTGAAAATTCTCCAGCGGGGGTGAGTCCTCCCACACCCGCTTCTCGCCGAAAGGGAGGAGCGCGAGCTGCACCGAGAACGCCAGCGAGGAGAACACATCGGCGGTCTCGGCGCTCACCTCGACCTTGCTGAACATCACCACCGCGAACATGAACCCGCTGGGCAGCATCCCGCCGAAGCCGAGCACCGACTTGATTCCGTGGCGGCGAACGAAGTCGTCCTGGGCAGGCACGAACTCGCTTCCCTCCGCGTCGGCCACGAAGAACACGCCGCAGGCCCGCCCGGGGTTGCGGCGGAACAGGCTCGGGTCGGGCGACACCACGTCCGTCGTCTCGAACCCCAACTGGCGGAAGAGCCGGTACACCATCGGTGAGGATTCGAGCGCCGCCGGGCTCGGCAAGGGGATCGCCTGGTGCCCCCGCGAGCGGCGCCGGTCCTCCCATTCGGGCTCCTGTCCCATGCTGGCCATGAGGGCCAGACACGTGGCGTCGCCAGCAAGGGCCTCGCCGCCGTTCATCCGCTGGGCGAACGCCTGTAGGTCCGCGGGAAGCCGGTCGAAGCGGTCGGTCTTGTAGAGGCGGATCAGGGCGAGCGCCCGCTCATCGGAGTCCTTGTCGAGCAGGCTGTCGTAGAGGTAGCCGACGACTGCTTGCGCGGCC
>JANMIX010000015.1:0-1984 GCA_031376015.1 Acidimicrobiia bacterium
GGCGGAGACCGAACGCATCTGGCAACCCTTCATGCCCCTGGTGCTGGCTGCCGGCGCTTCATTTTCAGTGAAGGACAGCCGGCGTTGGTTGGCCGTGCAGGTGGCGGTGGCGCTGGTGCTGGCGGTGTGGCTGCGGAGCCCGTGGTGAGGGTGCTCGTCACCGGCGGCGCCGGTTTCATCGGCAGCCACGTGGTCGATCGTCTGCGGTCCCGCGGCGACGAGGTGGTGGTGGTCGATTCGCTCGACGAGGCCGCGCACCGCCAACGGCCCGCGTACCTGCACCCCGACGTCGAGTTCCACCAGGCGAACCTCACCGATCTGGCGTCGATGGAGACGGCCGTCGCCGGTGTGGAGGCGGTGTGCCATCAGGCGGCACGGGTCGGGTTGGGCGTGGATCTCGACGACCTGAACGGCTACGTACAGGACAACGACGTGGGCACCGCCACCCTGTTGCGGGCCCTGTGGCGGCGGCGGTTCACCGGCCGGGTGGTGGTCGCCTCCTCGATGGTGGTCTACGGCGAGGGGCGCTACCGCTGCGACACCCACGGCGAGGTCCGCCCCGGGCCCCGTGCCACGGAAGACCTGGCCGCCGGCCGCTTCGAGGTGACCTGCCCCACCTGTGATGCTCCCCTGCGCTGGGCGCCCATCGACGAGGACGCCCCGCTCGACCCCCGCAACGTCTACGCCGCCACCAAGGTGCACACCGAGCATCTCGCCGCCGTCTACGGCCGCGACACCGGCGCCCCGGTGTGCGCGCTGCGGTACCACAACGTGTACGGGCCACGGATGCCGCGCGACACGCCCTATGCCGGGGTGGCGTCGATCTTCCGTTCGGCACTCGAAGCCGGAACGGCGCCCCAGGTCTTCGAGGACGGCGGCCAGACGCGCGACTTCGTCCACGTCGACGACGTGGCCCGAGCCAACGTGGCCGCCCTCGACTGCGGTTGGGTCGGCGCCCTCAACATCGCGTCGGGCGAGCCCCACACCGTGTTGGACATGGCCACCGTGCTGAGCGCAGCGCTGCACGGCCCGGCACCTGAGGTGACCGGGGCATGGCGGTCGGGCGATGTGCGCCATGTCGTGGCGTCACCGTCACGAGCCGAGATCGCCCTGGGCTTCCGGGCCACCACTGCCTTCGCCGAGGGGATGCACGACTTCGCCCGAGCCGAACTCCGCCCCGCCGTCAGGGGGTGACGGTGTCGGTGTCGCGGCCGCTGCGCAGCAGCGTGCCCGGCTGCGCGCCGGTGAAGGCGCTATCGCGCACGATGGCTGTGCCCGCCACGAACACGTGCTCCACGCCGTGGGCGTCCACCGTGAGGCGGCTGGCCCCGCCGGGCAGGTCGTCGAGCGTGCGTTCCTCGCCGGGGCCGACGGTGGCCGGGTCGAAGAGCACCACATCGGCATGCCAGCCCTCGGCGATGCGGCCCCGGTCGCGCAGACCGTAGAGGCGGGCCGGCACCTCGGTGAGCTCTCGCACAGCCTGCTCCATGCTGAGCAACCCGTGGTCGCGCACGGCGGGGCCGACCAGGAACGACGAATAGCCCACCGTGCAGAACAGATCGAGATGGGCGCCCGCGTCGGAGGCACCGACCACGGTGCGGGGATCGAGCCACACGTCGCGGCGTGCCTCCCAGGTCGCCCGTGAGGCCTCGGGCAGGTCGGGCCGCAGACCGGTGCGCAGCCCGTCGGCGATGACGATGTCGCACAGGGCCTCGAAGGGTGTCACGCCCTCGGCCTCGGCCACCTCCCCGACGCGCATGCCCTGCCACTTCTTGGTGGTGTCGTCGAACGTCTCGGCGACGACCATGCGGTCCCAGCGGGCCAAGCCCCGCAGGATGCCGGCCTCCTCCGAGTCGGCCCGGGCCGCCAGGTCGCGGCGCACATCGGGGTCGGAGAGGCGGCGCATCCGCTCGGCCGGCGCCAGCGTGAACAGCTCGGACCAACCGGGCAGGGCGTCGAGGATGAACCCCGTGAGGAAGCTGAG
>JANMIX010000016.1:0-2808 GCA_031376015.1 Acidimicrobiia bacterium
CCTCGATGGCAACGAGGTGTCGCTCGAAGCATCCGAGTTCGAGGCCCGCGTCTTCCAGCACGAACTCGACCATCTCGACGGTGTCCTGCTGCTGGACCGGCTCGACAAGGCCACCCGCAAGGAAGCCATGAAGACCATCCGCGAGCTCAACATGCGTGGTGGGCTTCGCGCCGAGGACGCCAACCATCTGCTCTGACCGGTCGCGGACGGCCTGAACGTGCGTCTCGCCTACCTGGGCACTCCTGCGCTGGCCACGGTGCCCCTGCGCGCCCTGGTGGAGGGCGGCCACGAGGTGGTTCTGGTGGTCTCGGCCACCGACAAGCGCCGCGGCCGCGGCAGCACCTTGTCGCCGTCGCCGGTGAAGGCGGCCGCCCTCGAGCTGGGTCTGCCCGTCACCGACCGCATCGATGACCTGCTCGACCTCGATCAGCTTCCTGCCCTGGGGGTGGTGGTGGCCTACGGCCGGTTGATCCGCCCCCACGTGCTCGCCGCCGTTCCCATGGTGAACCTGCACTTCTCGCTGTTGCCCCGCTGGCGAGGAGCCGCCCCCGTCGAGCGCGCCCTGCTGGCCGGGGACACCACGACCGGGGTCTGTCTGATGGCGGTGGAGGAAGGTCTCGACACGGGCGGCGTCTACCGCCGCGCCGAGATTCCCGTCGGTGACGCCACCCTCGAGGAGTTGCGAGGCGAGCTGGTGCGCCTCGGCACCGACCTGCTGCTCGGCGCCCTCGCCGAGGGCCTCGGCGATCCGGTGCCACAGGCGGGCGAGGTCACCTACGCGCACAAGATCGGGCCCGCCGAGCTCCAACTCGACTGGAACCGCCCTGCGGGCGAGTTGGTGCGGTTGATCCGGCTCGGAGGGGCGTGGACCGCGCACCGCGGCAAACGCCTGAAGGTGTGGGGTGCCCGGGCAGAGGAGACGCCGAACTCGGTGCCGATACCTGCCGGCGACGGCATCGTGTGGATCACCGAGGTCCAGCCCGAGGGTCGGGCTCGGATGCCGGCGACCGCCTGGGCCAACGGCGCCCGGCTCGCCGACGGCGACCGGCTGGGTTCGTGACCGAATCCCGACGCGGTGCCTCGGCCGGCGCCCGCGCCGGAGGCCGCGCCGGAGGCCGCTCCCCGGCCGGCCCCAGCGCCCGGGCCACTGCCTATGAGGCACTGCGTCGCATCGAGGACGGGGGCGCCTACGCCAACCTGGTGCTCGGCGGCGTGCTGGAGCGCAGCGGCCTGGACGAGCGAGACCGCGGCTTCGTCACCGAACTGGTCTACGGCACCACCCGTATGCGACGGGCCTGTGACTTCCTGTGCGAGCGCTATCTGACGCGCCCGGTCGATCCGGAGGTGCGGACCCTGCTCCGTCTGGGCGCCTACCAGTTGGCCTTCGCGGGCGTGGCCCCGCACGCGGCGGTGGGCGAGACGGTCGAGCTGGCCCCGCGCAAGGTGCGGGGGTTCCTCAACGCGGTGCTGCGCCGTGTGGCCGAGCATCCCGGGGCCACGGCCTGGCCCGACGCAGCGACGCGGCTGAGCCAGCCCGACTGGATCGTGGAACGCCTCATCGCCGACCTCGGTGAGGCTGAGGCCCTCGCCGCGCTCGAAGCCATGAACGAGCCGGCCTCCACCACCCGGCGCGACGACGGTTACGTACAGGACGAGGCCTCCCAGTTGGTGGCCGCCGCGGTGGAGGCCCAACCCGGCGAGATGGTGGCCGATCTGTGCGCGGCGCCCGGAGGGAAGGCCACGTTGCTGGCGGGTACCGGCGCCCATGTGGTGGCAGCCGACATGCGGTCGGGCCGGCTGGGCCTGGTGGGCGACAACGCCCGCCGGACCGGGGTGACGGGCCATCTGTCGGTGGTGTGTGCCGATGCCACCCGACCGGCGTTTCGTCCCGGTGCCTTCGACCGGGTCCTCCTCGATGCGCCCTGCTCGGGCCTGGGCTCACTGCGCCGCCGACCCGATGCCCGGTGGCGGATCGATGCCGGATCACCGACCCGGCTGGCCGAACTGGGCCAGCGGATGCTGAGCGCCGCACTCGGGCTACTGCGCCCCGGGGGCACGTTGGTGTACTCGGTGTGCACCCTCACTGCAGAGGAGACCTCCGACGTGGCGTCGGCCTTCACCGAGGCCCATGCCCAGTTCGTCACCGCGCTTCCGAACCCCGAGGGCCCGTGGCGGCCATGGGGGACCGGAGGGTTGCTGCTGCCCCAGGACGCAGGCACCGACGGCATGGCGTTGTTTCGCTGGCGCACCGGCTCCTCGCTCCCTACGGCCGTGCCCCCGTTTCCCTGCAACCCTCCCGGCGGAGCCGCTGGCTAGCGTGCGGCCCGATGCGGATCCGAAGGGCCCACCCACTGCTGCTGGCCCTGTTGTGGCTGACGGCGTGCGCGGACGGCGGCGCCCACCCTCACGTGCAGTCGGCGCCCGAGGGCACCGACACCACCCCGCCGAGCTCGTCCTCGTCGTCGGCCACCCCATCGCCCGGGGGCCCTGCCTCGGTGGCGGTGCAGTTCCCGGTCGAAGGGCAGGCGCTGGCGGTGCTCGACGGCGCCGGCGATGTGTGGGTCGTGGCTGGGAACCGTGCCGATCGCTGGACGAGCGGTGGGGGCTACCGGTGGGCTCGATGGGCGTCGGACGGTTCCGTGATCGCCGATCGCGTGCAGGGCACCGACCTGGTCTTCGACCGGATCTCCGCCCCCGGCCGGATCACCAGTGCCATCCTCACGCTGCCGGCGGCGTCGGCTGACCCACGGGTCACCGGGTACGAGTCGTCGTTCGCCCTGGGCCGCGGGGGCTTCCAACTGGTGCTGC
>JANMIX010000017.1:0-2102 GCA_031376015.1 Acidimicrobiia bacterium
ATCGGTCGAGTTCGGGACACGGTGCGTTGCCGGGTTGAAGGCGTCGTTCCACTTGGCCGCCGTCTCGTAGGTGCCGCCCGCGGTGGTGTTCCAGCTGATGGTGCAGGTGGGCGCGGCTGTGGCCTGCCTGGCGCCGAGGGCCATGCCCACGGCGGCGCCGGCGCCGACGAGTCCGAGCAGCACCAAGGCACTGCGGCGACGGGTGAACTGCATGGCCCCTACCTCCAGATCCGGGCGGGCGCCGAGCACCCGTGCGGGCATTCGACCATGTCCTCCCGAAGGGGTCAAGGACGGCCAGAACGGTCTGGGTTCTCAAGGGATTTCGGGGACCATCCGAAGACCATGACATGTCCACCACCCAGCTCGCCTCGTCAGGTCGCAAGGTCGGCCTCCGTCACGCGATCGTCGGCACGCTGGCCGCCGGCGCCGTCATGGTGGCCACCGCCACCGCCGGTTTCGCTTCCCCCACCGGGCCGGCCACCGCTCCCGGCCCCCGCTGGTCCCCCTCCTGGATGGCCGGCAAGAAGACCTTCACCACCCAGGAAGCCGCTGACACCGCCACCCGCTTCCCGATCGTCGTCGGCCAGCCCCAGGCCCTCAGCCCCCACGTGGCCACCATGCACGCCGCCAACCCGGCCACCAAGGTCATCGCCTACGTCAACGGGGCCTACACCAAGTCCACCACCCTGGCCGAGGGCCTCTACGCCCACGACGCCTCCGGCGCCCGCATCCAGTGGACGACCTTCGCCATCTGGCAGCTCGAGCTGTCCAACCCGGCGGCCCGCACCATGGTCGCCAACCTGTGCACCACGGCCCGCAACGCCGCCCCGTTCGACGGCTGCCTCCTCGACAACCTGGGCCTCACCATCCTGAACGCCTCCGACAAGTCCGGCCTCCCGGTCGACCCGGCCACCGGCGCCGTCACCACCGCGGCCGACTGGATGCAGAACGTGGCCCTCACCATCCAGGCCACCAAGGCCGCCAACCCGGGCGCCATCGTCACCGCCAACGGCCTGGCCTGGGGCAAGAACTACTTCGCTGCCAGCGGCGCCACCCGGGCCATCACCGACGCCGGCGCCGGCGGCGAGTCCGAGCAGTTCGTCCGCTCCGCCACCCAGGCCGCCGGCACCTTCCGCAAGGAAGCCGACTGGAAGAGCGACGTCGACATGATCGTCGACGCCGAGTCCCACGGCTCGTGGATCCTGGCCGTCTCCAAGCTGTGGGTCACCGCCACCACCGCCCAGCAGAGCGCCCTCCACCGCTACTCCTACGCCACCTTCCTCCTCGGCACCAACGGCACCTCGTACTTCCAGTTCCTGGCCGACCGCTCCCTCGACACCCCCATCGCCGACAGCAACCTGGAGAAGCTCCCCATCGGCTCCCCCACCGGCGCCTACGCCAAGACCGACGGCGCCTACCAGCGGGCCTTCACCAAGGGCCGGGTCCTCGTCAACCCCACCAACGCCGCCGTCACCGTGCCGGTCACCGGCGTCTTCCACGACAGCAACGGCACCCTGGTCACCGGCTCGCTGCGCCTGGCCCCCTACGCCGCCGAGATCCTGACCCTGGGCTGATCCCCCGCCCACAAGCTCCTCCGAAAGGGAGCCGCTCCGCCGCCGAAAGGCCCGGAGCGGCTCCTTTTTCGCGTCCACGTCGAGGACCGACGACCTGGGAGCGTACGGGCGAATTCGAGGAGATTGGCAAAGAATAACTAGTCACTTTGGTACTTTTGTCACGTTGAATCAGATGACCTATCGAGAATTTCTCTCTAGCCGTTGATGATGTCGACATGACCTTCCGCCGCCTCGCTGGTGCCCTTCTCCTGGCCGTTGTCGTGTCCGGTGTCATCGGCACCGCCCAGGCCGCCCAGGCCGCGGGGACCGACGTGTTGGCGTTGACGCCCCGCACCCGCACCATCCAGCGGTACGCCGCCGCCTGGATGACCGACAAGCGCACGTTCACCGTCGACGAGGCCACCGAGCTGGCCACCAGCCACGACGTCGTGGCCGCCATGAACTTCGCCTTCCCCGAGCACATCGACGAGATGAAGGCGGCCAACCCGGGCCTGGTCCTCCTCGCCTACGTCAACGGCATGTACACCC
>JANMIX010000019.1:0-5291 GCA_031376015.1 Acidimicrobiia bacterium
GAAGGCGCCAGGGTGGTGACCCTGAGCGGCGAACTCGACCTCGCCACCGCGCCGGAACTGCGCGAACGGCTGCACCGGGTCCTGGCCGACGGGTGCCCGCTGATCGTGCTCGACCTCGACGAGGTCGGTTTTCTCGACTCCAGCGCCATCGGCGTACTGGTCGGAACGCGGCGCCGGGCCCGGCAGGCCGACGGCGAGGTGGCGCTGGTGTGCACTGCTCCCCGCATCCTGCGGGTGTTGGAACTGACGGGCCTCGACCGGGCCTTTCCCACCTACCCGTCGCTCAGCGAGGCTCTGGCCGTCCGGTGAGCGATGAGGTCGCCATCGACCTGCCCGCCCGGGTCGAGTACCTGAATGCGGTGAGGTCCCTGCTCACCGCCTTCGCCGAGAGCACGACTGACCTTCCCCCCAGCCGGGTTGATGACCTCTGCCTGGCGGTCACCGAGGCTTACGTCAATGCCATCGACGCCTCGCGCAAGCACTCGGAGTTCGGCGAGCTGTCCATCCGTATGTGCTGCCACCGGGAGGGCAACGCGGTGATCGTGGAGGTGACCGATCACGCCGGCGGTTTCGATCCCGCGGCCCAGACACCACCGCCCGACCCCACCGCGCCCGACCGCCTGCAGTTCGAACGAGGTCTCGGCATCCCGCTCATGAGGGCGGTGGCCAATGTCCTCGAGTTCGAGTCGACCGCCGACGGCAGCCTCGTCCGCTTGGTGCTGATGCCCCAACGCCCCTGACGCGCGGTGGCCTCAGGAAGGCGCCCACCGGCGCAGCTCGCGGCGGGCCACGGTCATGCGGTGGACCTCGTCGGGTCCGTCGGCCAGGCGCAGGGTGCGGATGCCGGCGTACATCTGGGCCAGCCCGAAGTCCTCGGTGACCCCGCCGCCGCCGTGGGCCTGGATGGCGTGGTCGATGATGCGCAGCGCCATGTTGGGCACGGCCACTTTGATGGCGGAGACCTCGGTCCGGGCCGCCTTGTTGCCCTGCGTGTCCATCAGCCACGCCGAATACATGGTGTAGAGCCGCGACTGGTCGATGTCGATGCGGGCGTCGGCGATCCATTCCTGCACGACACCCTGCTCGCCGATGGTCTTGCCGAATGCCACCCTCGACTGCACCCGCCGGCACATGGCCTCCAGGGCCCGTTCGGCGGCACCGATGGTGCGCATGCAATGGTGGATACGACCCGGGCCGAGGCGGGCCTGGGCAATGGCGAACCCGCCCCCCTCCTCGCCCAGCACGTTTGTGACCGGCACCCGTACGTCCTCGAAGAGCAACTCGCAGTGCCCTTCGCGGTCGTTGAAGCCGAACACCGGCAGGTTGCGCACCACCGTCAGGCCCGGCGAATCGGCCGGCACCAGCACCATGCTCTGCTGGCGGTGCCGCTCCGCGTTCGGGTCGGTCTTGCCCATGAGGATGTAGACGGCGCAGTGCGGGTGCATCGCCCCGCTGATCCACCACTTGCGCCCGTTGATCACGTACTCGTCGCCCTGGCGCTCGATGCGGCAGGCGATGTTGGTGGCATCCGAGGAGGCCACGGCCGGCTCGGTCATGGCGAAGGCCGAGCGGATCTCGCCCTCCAGCAGGGGGTAGAGCCAGCGTTCCTGCTGCTCGGGCGTGCCGAACATGGTGAGGATCTCCATGTTGCCGGTGTCGGGGGCGCTGCAATTGCAGGCTTCCGAGGCCAGCGCGGATCGCCCCATGATCTCGGCCAGTGGCGCGTAGTCGACGTTGTTGAGCCCGTCGGTCCATTGCGTCTTGTGGGGCAGGAACAGGTTCCACAGTCCCCGGCGGCGGGCCTCGGCCTTGAGGTCCTCGATGATCGGCGGATGGAAGTGGGGATCGCCGGAGGCCTTCATCTGGTCCCGGTACACCGGCTCGGCGGGATACACGTGCTCGTCCATGAAGGCCTGCAACTCGGTCTGCAGGCGTTGCGCGGTGGGCGAGAGTGCGAAGTCCATGGCGGCGCACACTACGTTGCCGACCCATGTCCGTCTCCTACGACCTTCAGGGCGCCGTGGCCGTCATCACGGTCGACGACGGCCGGGCCAACGCGCTGGGCCACGAGGCGCTGGCCGGGATCGATGACGCCCTCACCCGAGCCGAGTCCGAGGCATCGGCCGCGGTGATCGCCGGCCGGCCCGGGAAATTCTCGGCCGGCTTCGATCTGGCCACCATGACCGCCGGCGAGGAGCCGATGCGGGCCCTGGTGGTGGCGGGGGCCGAACTGCTGTGCCGGGTGATGCTCTCCCCGGTGCCGGTGGTGGCGGCCTGCACCGGCCACGCCCTGGCCGCCGGCGGTCTGCTCCTGCTGGTGTGCGACCGCCGGATCGGCGCGGAGGGCGCCTTCAAGGTGGGTCTGAACGAGGTGGCGATCGGGATGCCCCTGCCCAAGTTCGGGGTCGACCTGGCTCGCTACCGATGCCCCCCGTCGCTGTTCGACCGCGTGATCCTGGGCGAGGTCCGCAGCCCTGAGGACGCCGTCGCCGCCGGCTTCCTCGATGAGGTCGTGGCCGAAGACGCCGTCATAGCGCGGGCGCTGGCCGTCGCCACCGAGATGTCGGCCCTGCGTCGCGGGGCGGTGGCCCGCACCAAAGCGGCTGCTCGGGGGGTCCTCGCCGAGGACATCCGGGCCACCGTGCGGGCCGATATGGCCTCCATTTCCGGCCCCGGTCCGGACTGAGCCCGCAACGGGCTGCTTGACACCTGACGTGTCGCAGCCGTAATGCTGGAAAACGACATGCCCAAACCTCTCGTCATCGTGGAGTCCCCGGCCAAGGCCCGCACCATCAGCGGCTTCCTCGGCAAGGACTTCAAAATCATGGCCTCCATGGGCCACATCCGCGACCTCCCCGCCAAGGGGTTGAACGTCGACGTCGACAACGGCTTCAAGGTCGACTACGAGATCAACGCCAACAAGCGCGACGTGATCCGCGAGCTGAAGGCGGCACTCAAGGACGCCGACGAGTTGTATCTCGCCACCGACGAGGACCGCGAGGGCGAGGCCATCTCCTGGCACCTGCTCGAGGTGCTCAAGCCCCGGGTGCCGGTGCGCCGCATGGTCTTCCACGAGATCACCCGCAGCGCCATCGAGCACGCCATCGAGAACAGCCGCGACGTCGACTTCGGCCTGGTCGATGCCCAGGAGAGCCGGCGCATCGTCGACCGTCTCTTCGGCTACCCCGTCTCGGAGGTGACCTGGCGCAAGATCCGCGGCGGGCTGTCCGCCGGTCGGGTGCAGTCCCCGGCGGTGCGCCTGGTGGTGCAGCGCGAACGTGAGCGCATGGCCTTCCGGGCCGCGTCGTACTGGGATCTCGAGGCTGCCTTCGGCACCAGCCCGGCCTTCACCGCCGAGTTGGCCTCCATCAACGGCGACAAGGTGGCCGGCGGCAAAGACTTCGACAGCGTCGGGGTGGTGAGCAAGGCCGGGGTCACTGTGCTCGACGAGGCCGCCGCCACCGGTCTGGCCGGCCGCCTGGCCGACGCCACCTTCACCGTCAACGACGTCGACACCAAGCCCTACTCGCAGCGCCCCAAGCCCCCCTTCATCACCTCCTCGCTGCAGCAGGTGGCGGGCAGCCGTCTGCGGATGAGTTCCAGCCAGGTGATGCGCACCGCTCAGGGCCTCTACGAGCGGGGCTACATCACCTACATGCGAACCGACTCGACCACGCTGTCCAACGACGCCATCGCCGCGGCGCGTTCGGCCATCAAGTCCATCTTCGGGCGCGAGTACCTGCTCGACGCGCCCCGCACCTACACCAAGAAGGCCAAGAACGCCCAGGAGGCGCACGAGGCCATCCGCCCCGCCGGCGACACCTGGCGCTCGCCCGAGTCCCTACGGGGCGAACTGAGCGGCGACGACCTGCGGGTCTACGAGTTGGTCTGGCAGCGCACGCTGGCCTCCCAGATGCCCGACGCGGTCGGCCAGACGGTGTCGCTCACGATCGCAGCCACCTCGAGCGCCGGTGAGCGCACGACGTGGAGCGCCGCGGGTACCACCATCACCTTCCAGGGCTTCCGGCGGGTCTACGGCTTCGGCGACACCGATGATGCGGCGTCTGACGACGAGACGGCCAAGGTCCTGCCCGCCGTGCAGGCCGGCGAGGTGCTGCCCGCCCCCGAGATCGAAGCCAAGGGCCACAGCACCCAGGCGCCGGCCCGCTACACCGAGGCCACCCTGGTGAAGGCCCTGGAGGAGAACGGCATCGGCCGTCCCTCCACCTACGCCAGCATCATGTCGACCATCCAGGACCGCGAATACGTGTGGAAGAAGGGCCAGGCGCTGGTCCCCACCGCCGATGCCTTCGCGGTGGTGAACCTGCTGGAGCGTCACTTCGCCGATCTGGTCGCCTACGAGTTCACCGCTCGCATGGAGGACGATCTCGACGAGATCGCCGGCCGCCGCCAGGAACGCGAGCCGTGGCTGCACAAGTTCTGGTTCGGCAACGGCTCGGCCGGCCTCGCCACGTTGAAGCAGCAGGCATTGGAGAACGCCGACCCCGAGTCGATCAACACGATCCCGTTGGGGTTCGACCTCGACGGCGAACCGGTGGTAATCCGCAACGGCAAGTTCGGCCCGTACTTCAAGTGCGGCGAACGCACCGCCACGATGCCGGTCGACACCCCCCTCGACGAGTTCGACGCCGAGCAGGTTCGTGCGCTGCTCGATGCCCCAAAAGGCAGTGAGCCCATCGGGACCGACCCCGACACCGGTCTACCGGTGTACGCGAAGAACGGGCGGTTCGGCCCGTACGTGCAACTGGGCGACCCCGAGACGCTGCCGCCCAAGACCAAGCCGAAGATGGCGTCGCTGTTCAAGACGATGTCGCTCAATGAGATCTCCGTCGACGACGCCCTGCGGCTGCTGTCGCTGCCCCGGGTGGTGGGCAAGGCCACCGACGGCGAGGAGATCGTTGCCTCCAACGGCAAGTTCGGCCCCTTCATCAAGGCCGGCAAGGAGACCCGCAGCCTCCAGGACGAGGAGCAACTCTTCACCCTCACCCACGACGAGGCGTTGGCGCTGCTCGCGCAGCCCAAGCAGTTCGGCCGGACCCGCGCGGCGCCCAAGGGTCCCCTCGCCACGTTCGATCCCGACCCCGTGTCGGGCCAGCGCATCGAACTGCGCGACGGTCGTTACGGGCCGTACGTGACCGACGGCGAGGTGAACCAGTCGTTGAAGAAGGGCGACGCGCCCGAGACGTTGACCCACGACCGGGCGGTGGAGCTGCTGGCCGACCGGCGTGCCTATCTCGAACAGAACCCGCAGGCCGCCAAGAAGACGGCCA
>JANMIX010000030.1:0-14194 GCA_031376015.1 Acidimicrobiia bacterium
TTGGACGCGCTCCTTGGGTGGCTGGTGCCGCTGGTGCTGCTGGTACTGGTAGCTACCGGCGTGCGATGGTGGATGGCCCGCCGGCGCCGAGCCGAAGAGCCCTCCGTTCCCTCATGAGCGACGAACTCCCCGACTCCCCCCACACCGCCAGCGAACCCGTCCCGCCGCCCGCGCCGGCCGTGTCTGCCGAACCGACGCCTGCGCTGCCCCCGGAACCGCCCGCGCCGGCCGCCGAACCGTTGCCGGAACCGCCCGTGGTGGCCGAACCGTTGCCGGAACCGCCGGTGTCCACCCCGCAAGGCGCAATGGTCGCCGCCGAGGGCCGTCGCCGGGTGAGCGGCCTGGTGGTGCTGCTGGCCGTGCTGGCGATGTTGGCGATGGTGATGGCAGCCGTCGAGTGGCGACGCGCCGAGGTCCTGGCCAACAGCCGCGACCAGCGCAGGGCGGTCGAACGGGCGGCGTCGGCATTCGGCCAGGCACTGCTGACCTATGACTTCAACGATCTGGCTGCAGCCCGCTCCCGGGTCACCAGCCTGGCCACGGACCGGTTCAGCCAGGAGTACTCCGGCGCGCTGGCCGGTGGCCTTGACACGGCAATCACCCGGCTGAAGGCGGTCTCCAACGCCACGGTCAAGGACGTGTACGTGGCCGAGCCCACCGATGACACCGCCCATGCGGTGGTGACCCTCGACTCGGAGGTGAAGAGCACGGCCGGCACCCGCCAGACGGTCAGCTCGTACCTGGAGCTTTCCCTCCTCCGCCAAGGGGGGCAGTGGAAGGTCGATGTGGTCACCTCCATCGGCGCGCTCGACCGGCGCAACACGGCCACCACCACCACCGTTCCGGCTCCGTCCTCGACGACGTCGGGGCCACCGGCCACCAGCGGGACGGGTGCGAACTGAGCGTCGGCGGGCACGGAGGCGGGCAAGGAACCCTGCAAACGGCTAGACCCTCTCGAGGACGAAACCGGAGGACACGGTGCAACTAGCGGGAACGGGAATCTGGAGTGCCGCACTTCGCTACGGCGATCGGGCCGACGCGTCGGCCGCGGCTGCGGAACTCGAGTCGCTCGGTTACACCGCCGTGTGGATCCCCGATGTGGGCGGGAACCTGTTCCAGGCGGTGCGCGAACTCCTCGAGGCCACGGACACCCTGGTGGTGGCCACCGGCATCCTGAACCTGTGGATGCACGATCCCAGCGAGACCAACGCCCGCTACGGCGAGTTCGCCGAAGCGTTCGGGCCCAGGTTCCTGGTCGGGATCGGCGCCAGCCACGCCCCTCTGATCGACAAGGGTGAGCCAGGCCGGTACCGCATGCCCTTGACCCGTGTGCGCGAGTACCTCGACGCCCTCGACGCCGGGGACACGCCGGTGCCCCCCTCCGAACGGGTGCTCGCGGCGCTGGGGCCGAAGATGCTGGAACTGTCACGCGATCGCGCCGCCGGAGCCCACCCCTACCTGGTGACGCCCGAGCACACGGCGCAGGCCCGCGCCATTCTGGGCCAGGGTCCCTTGCTCGCCCCCGAGCAGGCGGTGGTGCTCAGCACCGATCCCGACGAGGCCCGCGAGCGCGCCCGCACCCATCTGAGCGGCTATCTGATGTTGCCCAACTACCGCAACAACCTGCTGCGTCTGGGCTTCGACGAAGCCGACGTCGATGGCGGCGGGAGCGACCGCTTGGTGGACACCGTGGTGGTGTGGGGCGACGAGGAAGCGATCGCGGCGCGGGTGGCCGAGCACCGCACCGCGGGCGCCGACCACGTCTGCATCCAGGTGTTGACCGGCGATGTGTCCACCTTCCCGTTGGAGACCTGGCGGCGACTGGCCAAGGTGCTCGTCTGAGCTGATGCGGCCCGTGTCAGCTATCGACCCGATCGCTCCCCTCCGTCTCGGAGACGTGCCGGCCTTCGCTCGAGAGGTCGACGTGGTCGTCGCCGGCCTGGGGATCGCCGGTGTGTGCGCCGCCATCGCCGCATCGGAGGCCGGCGCCGAGGTGGTCGCCTACGAACGTGCCGGCGCTCCCGGCGGTACCTCGGCCCTTTCGGGTGGACTCCTCTACCTGGGTGGCGGCACCCGTGTGCAGCGCGAGGCCGGGTTCGACGACACCCCCGAAGCCATGGAGGCCTTCCTGCGGGCAACGCTTGGCGAAGGTGCCGACGCCGAGAAGATCGCCGTCTACGCCCGGCAAAGCCCCGGCCATCTCGACTGGTTGGAGGCGCACGGGGTGCCCTTCGAGGGCCGCTTCCACCACTGGCACGACCGGGAGCCTCCGGACACCTCCGGGCTCGTCTTCAGCGGGGGTGAGGACGCTGCCCCCTTCGCCGGCACCATTCCCGTGGCGCCCCGCGGCCATCATCCGGCGATCCCCAACGCCGCCGGTGGTCTGCTCATGGAGTCGTTGCTGGCCTCATTGCAGGCCACCCCGGCGCAGATCATCAGCAGCGCCCGGGTGACCCGCCTGATCGTGGACGGCCCCCGCGTGGTGGGTGCAGTGGTGCGCGAGGAGGGCGCCGAAGTCACCGTGCGGGCCCGACGGGGCGTGGTGCTGTGCGCCGGTGGGTTCATGTTCAACCAGGAGATGGTCCGGCACTGGTGCCCCGAGGCGCTGCGGTGCAGCTATCCGGTGGGAACCGACAACGACGACGGTGACGGCATCCGGCTGGGCGCGGGTGCCGGCGGCGCGCTCGACAACATGGCCGCCATCGAATGCGCGCTGCCCCTGACCCCACCGCGCGACATCGCCCGCGGCATCCTCGTGGACGGCAAGGGTGACCGGTTCATCAACGAGGACACGTACCAGGGCCGCATCGGCCAGCAGGCCCTGATGCAGCGCGACGGCACCGTGTTCATGCTCTGCGACGAACCGAACTACAAGGTCCACTACTACGGCATGCAACTGGCCTGGGTGTGCGAGACCGTGGAGGCTCTGGCCGGTGAACTCGGCGTACCGCCCGCGAACCTGCGCCGGACCTTCGAGGACTACAACCGCCATGCGGCCCGGGGGGAGGATCCCGCCTTCGGCAAGGCCGCCGAGTTCTGCGTGCCCCTCACCGAACCGATCGGGGCGTATGACTTGCGGGTCCAGACCGCCATCTACGCCCCCTTCACCATGGGCGGTCTGCTCACCGACATCGATGGCCGCGTGCTCGACCCGGCCCGCAGCCCCGTGCCGGGCCTGTTCGCCGCCGGGCGCACGACCTCGGGCTTCGGCACCTCGGGCTATGCGAGTGGTATCTCGCTGGGGGAGGGCAGCTACTTCGGGCGGCGGGCCGGCGAGGCTGTTGCCACCGAGGCGGTTGCCACCGAGGCCGGCGACGGCGGCTGAACCGGTCGCCGGGCCAACTCAGGTGGGCTCGGGATCGGCGCCGGAGCGCCAGTAGGGCACGGCGAGGGTGATGAACCGCAGTTGCTGGGTGGTCCGCTGCGCGTAGACCGCCGCTTCCTCCTCGCTCATGTCGAGCAACTCGGCGGCCATGTGCACCATGGTCTCGGTGATGAGCCCGGCGAACATGCGGCGATCTTCGGTGCTCCACCGCCCGACGAACGGGAACTGCGCCAGATCCACGGCGAGTTCGTCGGCGAACAACTGTAACTCCCGACGGATGGCGCGCCGGAGGCGCCGGATGCCGCCGTAACGCTCGCGGGCGATGAAGCGCATGTGGGCGGTCTGCTCGTGCACGTGGCGCACGACCACCTCGACCGAGCGCGCCACCGCGTCCTCGTACAACTCGGGGTCCGACCGGGCGTTGCGCAGCATGTCGCCCAGCGTGCCGAAGGACTCCTCGACCAGGACCAGGCCGAGTTCCTCCATGTCCTCGAAATGCCGGTAGAAAGCGGTGGGGGAGACTCCAGCCTCGCGGGTGACCTCCCGCAGGCTGATGCTGTCGAAGCTGTTGCGAGACAGCAACTTGAGGGCGCCCCGCACCAGTGCTTTGCGGGTGAGTTCCTTGGCCTCGCTGCGGCTGGCGCCGTCACGCGCCGGGCGGGCTCGCTCGGGGCGGGGTCGTGGTGTCACCTCGATCAGCGTACCCACCGGTGTGACCTTCGACCGTCATCGAATGGTTGACAGATGTGCACCGAGTTTGTGATAGTGAACACATGTCAACTGAAGTTGCTGCTCTCCTTCCCGCCCGGCGCCGAGCGCTGCGGCGGGTGGTGGCCACGCTGGATGCCTTGGCCACCCCGCACGGCATCGACCGCTACGTCGAGGTCTTGGCCCCCACCTGGTCCTCACGTGAGGTTCGGGCCAGAGTGCTGAGCGCCACCCGCGCCACCTCGGACAGCGTCACCCTCACGCTGCGCACCAACGGCAACTGGGCCGGCTTCCGGGCTGGCCAGTACGTCCAGGTCAGCGTGGCGATCGAGGGCGTGTGGCACACCCGCTGCTACTCCCTGGCCGGGGCCGAGGGATCGGGGCGCACGCTGGAGTTGACCGTCAAGGCGCATCCCCACGGTCTCGTCAGCCGGCACCTGGTGGCCCAGGCCGTCCCGGGCATGGTCCTTCGCCTCAGCCAGGCACAGGGGGACTTCACCCTCGACACCGAGCGCCCAGCGCGGCTGCTGCTCCTCAGCGGCGGCAGTGGCATCACCCCCGTGATGAGCATGCTGCGCACCCTGTGCGCGGAGGGGTACCGCGGGTCGGTGACCTTCGTGCACTACGCCCTGCGCGCCGACCAGATGATCTACCGCGACGAGCTGGCTGAGCTGGTGGCGAAGCATCCCCAGGTTCGCCTGGTGCGGATCTTCACCGACGAGCCGGGCACCGGCGATCTCGACGGGTTCCTCGACGAAGCCCAGTTGGACCTGGCCGAGCCGCAGTGGCGTGACGCCGAGGCCTACGTGTGCGGTCCGGCGCCCCTCATGGCGAGCGCCCGAACGTGCTTCGAGGGCGCAGGCCGATCGGCGCATCTCCATACCGAGGCCTTCACGCTGGCGTCCTTCGTCGCCGAGGCGGCCGAGGTCGGTGGCCTCGTACGGTTCCAGGCCACGGGCACCCAATTGCCGAGCGACGGTCGCCCCCTGCTGACGCAGGCCGAAGCGGCCGGGTTGGCGCCCGAATCGGGTTGCCGGATGGGGATCTGCCACACCTGCACCCGCTCGCTCACCTGCGGCACCGTCCGCGACGCCGTTACCGGCGAGCTCACCACCAGCGGCGGCACCGGGGTCGACATCCGTATCTGCGTGTCCGTGCCCGTCGGCGACGTCGACCTCGACCTCTGAGCCCGCACGCTCACCCCGAACGCAACGCCCGAACTTCTTCCCGAAAAGGAATCCCGATGACTGCAACCGTTGAATCCCGCACCCCGCAGCGCCCGCGTGCCGCCGCCCCTGCGGCTGCACCGCCGGCCGCACCGCCGGCCGCACCGCCGATTGCACGGCCGACGATGGCCGAGCGCTACGGCCTCGACGCCGATCAACTCGAAGCCCTCGGCCACGAACTCGACGCCCTCCGGGAGCGCACGGTGGCCGATCTGGGCGAGGCCGACGTGGCCTACCTGCGTCGGGTGATCCGGCTGCAGCGGGGCTTGGGCGCCGGCGGCCGCGCCGCCCTGTTCCTGGGCTGGCTGCCGCCGTTCTGGGTGGCGGGCACCGCCGCCCTGGCCGTGTCGAAGATCCTCGACAACATGGAGATCGGCCACAACGTGATGCACGGCCAGTACGAGTGGACGAAGGATCCCTCGCTCACGGCCAAGGCGTTCGAGTGGGACACCGCCTGCCCCGGCGACCAGTGGCGTCACTCGCACAACTACCTGCACCACACCTACACCAACATCCTGGGCAAGGACCGCGACGTCGGCTACGGCGTGCTGCGCATGACCGAGGAGGAGCCCTGGCGTCCCCAGCACCGGCTCAACCCGGTGGCAGCGACCCTCCTGGCATTGTTCTTCCAGTACGGCGTGATGCTGCACGACGTCGAGTTCGAGAGGATCCTGGCCGGGGACAAGACGCTGGCCCAGGCCTGGCCGGTACTTCGGGAAGGCCTGGCCAAGTCCGGCCGGCAGGGCCTCAAGGACTACGTCCTGTGGCCGCTGCTGACCGGCCCGCTGTTCCTGTCGACGCTGGCCGCCAACTTCACCGCCAATGCCATCCGCAACGTGTGGGCCTTCACCATCATCTTCTGCGGCCACTTCCCCGACGGCACCCAGGTCTTCACCGAGCAGGAGTGCGAGGGCGAGTCGAAGGGGCACTGGTACTTCCGTCAGATGCTCGGCTCGGCCAACCTGGCCGGCGGCCGGCTCCTGCACCTGATGAGCGGCAACCTCAGCCATCAGATCGAGCACCATCTGTTCCCCGACGTTCCCGCCCACCGTTACGCCGAGATGGCGCCGGAGGTGCGAGCACTGTGTGAGCGCTTCGGTCTCCCCTACAACACCGGATCCTTGCGCTCGCAGTTCGGCACCGTGGTCCGCAAGATCGTTCGTCTCGGCCGCCCCTGAATCGGCTCTACAGTCGCCCGGGTGCAGGCAGCGATCGTCACCGGCGGGGCCAGCGGGATCGGCGCGGCCGTCGTGGCCCGTCTGCTGGCAGCCGGTTGGTCGGTGGCGGTGCTCGACCTGCGGGTCGACTCACTGCCCGACGGGGTCTGCGGCGTGGCCACGGATGTGGCGGAGGAGGCGGCGGTGACCGAGGCCGTCGCAACCGCCGTGCGCACCGTGGGGGCACCGGTGCTGGCCGTGCTGGCGGCAGGCGTGGGTGGCATGTCCCCGCTGCTGAAGATGACCGCGGCCGAGTGGGATCGCGTGCACGGCGTGAACGCGCGGGGTCTCATGCTGTCGATGCGCGAGGCCGCCCGGGCCATGGTCACCGGGGGCGCCGGCGGGAGCATCGTGGCCGTCACCTCCATTTCGGGGTCGCAGGCCGAACGCACGATGTCGCACTACGACAGCTCCAAGGCTGCCGCGAACTCATTGGTGCGGGTGGCGGCCCGTGAACTCGGCCCGTACGGCATCCGGGTGAACGCCGTGGCCCCCGGCACCACCGACACCCCGATGTTCACCGCCACCGAGGCCCTGCCCGGCTACCGCGAACAGGTCGGTGGTCGGGCCGCGCTCGGCGGTGTCGGCACCGCCGAGGACGTGGCCGGCGCCATCCTGGCCGTGGCCTCGACCCCGTGGGTGACCGGACAGATCGTGGCCGCCGACGGCGGCGTGTCGCTGTGGAGCCCCATCGATCCGCTCGAGGCGATGGACCGGTGAGCCTGCGCCTGCATCACAGCGCCCTGTGCCCGTCCGACATCGAGGCCAGCCTGCGCTTCTACCGCGACGGCCTGGGAATGGCCGTGGTGATGGACCAGGAGTTCACCGGCGACTGGCCCACGCTGTTCGGCGCCCGTAGCCGGTGGTTGCGCTCGGTGTTCCTGGGCGACCCGGCCGCGCCCGACGCCGGAATCGTCGAGCTGGTGGCCTTCGAAGGGGGTGCCGGTGCGGTCTCGCCGGTGCCGCCCGTGCCCATGATCGGGTTCTTCCTGCTGTCCTTCATGGTGGATCTGCCGGTGGTGCTGGCGCGCCTGGCCGAACTGGATGTCGAGGTGGAATCCCGCATCGAGGTCCACGGCGTGGAGATGGTGACCGTGCACGATCCCGACGGCGTGCTGGTCGAGCTCATCCACTCGCCCGGCTGAGGTTGCGGCTGAGGGTTTCGTCCCCTTCGGCCCGGGGGGCAGAGGCCAAGGCGATGGCCCGGCCCGGTGACTAGTGTCCGCGGCATGCGCGCCGCCATCCTCACCGACTACAACCAGCCGCTCGTCGTCGAGGAACTCGAGGCGGTGCCGCCGGGGCCCAATGACGTGATCATGGAGGTCGAGGCCTCCGGGGTGTGCCACAGCGACCTCACCATCGCCACCGGCGGGGTGCCGATGCCCCCACCGGTGATCCTCGGCCACGAGGGCGCCGGGCGGGTGCTCGAGGTGGGTTCCGCGGTGACCCGCGTGCGGGTGGGCGACCGCGTCATCGCCTCCTTCACTCCGGTCTGTGGCAACTGCTTCCACTGCCTGCGTGACGAGTCGAACCTGTGCGAAACGGCCAACGACTTCATGCTTACGGTCAAGGGTCACCGCCACGGCGGCGGTGGGGTCTTCGGGATGACCGGGCTGGGCACGTTCTCCGACGTGATGACCGCGCACGAGTCGATGCTGGTGCGGGTCGATACCGATCTTCCCTCCGAGCAGCTCGCCCTCATCGGCTGTGGGGTCACGACCGGGGTCGGTGCCGCCTTGAACACCGCCAAGGTCCGTCCCGGTGCCACGGTGGCGGTGATCGGCTGCGGGGGCGTGGGCCAGTCGGTGATCCAGGGCGCCCGCATCGCCGGTGCCTCGCGCATCTTCGCCATCGACCCGGTGGAGATGAAACGCAAGACGGCCGAGAGCCTGGGGGCCACCGACTTGATCGATCCTGCCCAGGGCGAACCGGCGCAGCAGGTTCGCGACCGGCTCGGAGGTCAGGGCGCCGACTACGCCTTCGAGGTCATCGGGCTGCCGGAGACCATCCTGCAGACCTACGCCACTGCCCGACGCGGCGGCACGGTCGTGATCGTCGGGATGCCCCGACTCGATCAGAACGTCACCTTCTCGGCCATCTCGTTGTTCGCCGACGAGAAGAAGACGCTGGGGTGCATGTACGGATCGGCTCAGGTGCGTCGGGACTTCCCCCGCTTCGTGAGCCTGGTGGAGACCGGCCGTCTCGACATCGGCTCGATGGTGACGCGACGCATCAAGCTGGATGAGGTGAACGAGGCGTTCCGAGCCATGCAGGCCGGAGAGGTGATCCGCTCCGTCATCTGCTGAGCGCTCACCAGGTGTCGATGTTGGGGCGGCGCTTGCCTCGGCGCCGCGGGCCCCGGGGGCCGGCGGCGCGGGCGGCCGGACCAAACAGGGTGGTGATCCAACGGCGCGTCTCGGCGGGGTCGATCACGTCGTCGATCTCGAAGGCGGCGGCCACGTTGGTGGCCTTTCCCACCTCGTACATGCGAGCCACCATCTCCTCGAACAGTGTCTGGCGGGCCACTGGATCGGGCTCGGCGTCGAGTTCCTTGCGATAGCCCAGCCGCACGGCTCCCTCCAGACCCATGCCGCCGAACTCACCGGTGGGCCAGGCCACACAGGCGAGGGGAGCCTTGAAGCTGCCACCCGCCATGGCCTGGGCGCCCAGGCCGTAGCCCTTGCGCAACACCACGGTGACGAAGTCGATGCCGAGGTTGGCGCCGGTGACGAACATGCGGCTCACGTGGCGCACAAGGCCGGTGCGCTCGGCGTCGGGGCCCACCATGAACCCGGGCGTGTCGCACAGGAACACCACCGGCAGATCGAAGGCGTCGCACAACTGCAGGAACCGCGCGGCCTTGTCGGCCCCATCGGCGTCAATTGCGCCGGCCAGGTGCATCGGGTTGTTGGCCACGATGCCCACCGCCCGCCCCTCGATCCGGGCCAGGGCCGTGACCATGCCCACCGCAAAACCCGCCCGCAACTCCAGCACCGAGTTGTCGTCGCACAGCAGATCGATCACGTCGTGGACGTCGTACACCTGCCGGCGGTTCTCGGGGATCACGGCGCGCAGGAGTTCCTGGTCGGGACACGACCACGCTGTCGGGTCCCCCCCGAAGTACGAGAGGTACTGCTTGGCCAATGCCACCGAGTGGGCATCATCGACGGCCACCAGGTCGACCACGCCGTTGGCCACCTGTGCGTCCTGAGGGCCGATCTCCTCCGGGGCGACCACCCCGAGTCCACCGCCCTCGATCATGGCGGGCCCGCCCATGCCGATGTTGGCGCCCTGCACCGCGATGACCACGTCGCAGCAGCCCAGGATGGCGGCGTTGCCGGCGAAGCAGAATCCGGCGGTGATCCCCACGAGGGGCACCATCCCCGAAAGCCGGCCGAAGAGCCAGAACGCCTCGCAGTCAAGGCCGGTCACCCCGGTGCCGTCGGTGTCCCCGGGCCGCCCACCGCCGCCCTCGGTGAAGAACACCACCGGCAGGCGCTGGCGTTCGGCCAACTCGAAGAGGCGGTCCTTCTTGCGGTGATTCTGCAGGCCCTGGGTGCCGGCCAGCACCGTGTAGTCATAGGACAGCACGACCGTGCGGCGACCCTCCACGGTGGCCACCCCGGCCACCATCCCGTCGCCAGGGGTCCGGGCCATCAGATCCTGGAGGGAGCGGCGCTTGCGTTGGGCCGCCACCACCAGCGGTGCGTACTCCACCAGCGAGCCCGGATCGACGAGGTCCTCTACGTTCTCGCGTGTGGTGCGCCGTCCCGCGTCGTGACGGCGAGCGACCGCGTCGGGGCGGGCGGCGTCCGATCCGGGCGCGTGCCGGGCCCGCACCTCGGCGAGGTCGGCCCGGGTGCGATCGCCGGATGGGTGCGGCTCGGTTGGCGAGGGCGGTTTCGGGTCGCCGGTGATCCCTGCGTCCACCGCGATCGCCGCGTCCAGGGCGAGGGGTTCGAGTTCCACCACGGTCTGGGCTGCCTGCACGGCCGAGCCCTCGGCGACCAGCACGGCGGCAATCACCCCGGCCTCGGGCGCCTGGAGCGGGTACTCCATCTTCATCGACTCGACGACCGCCACCACCGCACCTGATTCCACGCGGGTCCCCGGTGCCGCCACGCGGATCACGGTGCCGAGGACCGGTGACCCCACCTGGGTACGTGCCATCTCGCATGTCTAGCGGCCGGGTTCGGGGGGCCGTCGCTTTCTGCCCGGGAGGTTGCCCGCCCTAGGCTCACCGGTGTTCGAACCACCAGAAGGGGGTCCCATGGAGTTGAAGCCTGGTTCGCGCTGGCGTAGCGCGGTGTGCGACACGGAGGTCATCGTGGTGCGTGCACCATCGGGTCCGGTCGACCTGCGGTGCGGCGGACATCCGGTGCTTCCCCAGGGCGAGGAAGCCACCGCGGGTGGCGCGCTCGACGAAGCCCATTCCAACGGCACACCGATGGGCAAGCGCTATGCCGATCCGGAGAGCGGGCTCGAGTTGCTCTGCACGAAGGCCGGCGCCGGTTCGCTGTCACTGGGGGACACCCCGATGGCGCTCAAGGACGCCAAGCCACTGCCCGCTTCGGACTGAGGCAACTGCCATGAACCTGGCCATGCTCCTGGAGATGGCCGCCGACGGCCTCGAGGACCGCATCGCGGTCGGTTCCCGCCACGGCGGCGGGATGAGCTACCGGCAGCTGCTCGACGGTGCGGCCGCCGCCGCCGGCTTCTTCTCGGGTCGAGATGCCGACCGGGTGGCGCTCGTCGATCTCAATTCCGACGCCGTGCCGTTGGTGCTCTTCGGCGCCGCGCTGGCCTCCAAGCCCTACGTGCCCCTCAACTACCGCCTCACCGACCAACAACTACGGGCCGTGCTCAGCCGGACGGCGCCGGCGGTGGCGGTGGTCGAGGAGTCGGTCGTGGGTCGCCTCACCGGGCCGGAATCCGGTGGCGACGTTCCCGGTGTCGAGGTGGTGCTGCGTGAGGCGCTGCTGGGTGCGGCCGCCGCCGGTCATGCCTTCGAGGCGGGCTTCACCGACCCCGACGACGTAGCCGTGCTGCTCTTCACCAGCGGCACCACCGGTGAGCCCAAGGCCGCCGTACTCCGGCACCGGCACCTGACGACGTATGTGATCACCACGGTGGAGTTCATGGGCTCCGACGAGGACGAGGCCGCACTGGTCTCGGTGCCGCCGTACCACATCGCCGGGATCTCGGCGGTGCTGTCCTCCGTCTACTCGGGCCGCCGTTTGGTGTACCTGCCCCAGTTCACCGCCGAGGAATGGGTGGCCACTGCGAGGCGGGAGGCGATCACCCACGCCATGGTCGTGCCCACCATGCTGGGCCGGATCCTCGATGTCGTCGCCGCCGATGGCCAGGGCCTGCCCAGCCTCCGTCACCTCTCCTACGGCGGTGGACGCATGCCGGTGCCGGTCATCGAGCAGGCCATCGCCCTGTTGCCGGGCGTCTCCTTCGTGAACGCCTACGGCCTCACCGAGACCTCCTCCACCATCGCCGTGCTCGGCCCTGAGGATCACGTGGCCGCCTTCTCCAGCGACGACCCTGCCGTGCGGGCCCGGCTGGGCTCGGTGGGCCGGCCGCTGCCCACCCTCGAGGTCGAGATCCGGCGCGAGGACGGCGCGGCCGTGAGCCCCGGCGAGCGGGGCGAGATCTACGTGCGGGGCGAGCAGGTGTCCGGCGAATACGAAGGCAAGGGATCGGTCACCACCGCCGATGGCTGGTTCCCCACCAACGACGGCGGCTACCTCGATGCCGAGGGCTACCTCTTCCTGGAGGGTCGCCTCGACGACGTGATCGTGCGGGGCGCCGAGAACCTCTCACCTGGGGAGATCGAAGACGTGCTGGTGAGCCACGCCGCGGTGGCCGACGCCGCCGTGTTGGGGGTACCCGACGACGAATGGGGCGAAGCGGTGGCCGCAGTTGTCGTCCTGCACGACGGCGCGTCGGTCACGGTGGAGGACCTGCAGCAGTGGGTGCGGGAGCGGCTCCGGTCAACCCGGATGCCCACCCGCGTCGAGTTCCGCACGGAACT
This sequence comes from Acidimicrobiia bacterium, assembly GCA_031376015.1. Classification (GTDB taxonomy): domain Bacteria; phylum Actinomycetota; class Acidimicrobiia; order Acidimicrobiales; family JACDCH01; genus JANMIX01. Next base: position 12,517 of record JANMIX010000030.1, read on the forward strand.
GCCCTACAACGAGACGGGCAAGCTCCTGCGTCGCGTGCTCAGAGCCGAGTTGTGCGCGTGAGCGCGCTGCTGGCCGACAAGGTCGCCGAACTGTTGGGCCGGGCCCGCAAGGAGGTCGACGAGGGCATCACCCCCGCCGCCCAACTGGCGATCGGCTACCAGGGGGAGGTGGTGGAGTTCCACACCCTCGGCGACACCACCCACGGCGACGCCAGCCGATTCGTCATGTACTCCTGCACCAAGGCGGTGGTGGCCGCCTGCGTGTGGCAGTTGCTGGGCGAGGGCAAGTTGCACCTGACCGACAAGGTGGCGGACCACATCCCCGAGTTCGGCACCAACGGCAAGGACGTGGTCACCGTCGAGCAGGTGCTGCTGCACACGTGCGGGTTCCCGTCCGCCCCACTGGGCCCGCCGGCGTGGGAGACCCGCGAGGGCCGTCTCGCCGCCTTCAGCCGGTGGCGGCTGAACTGGGAGCCCGGCACGAACTTCGAGTACCACGCCACCTCCTCCCCCTGGGTGCAGGTCGAGTTGCTGGCCACCATCGACGGTGTGGACTTCCGTGAGTCGGTCCGGCGGCGGGTGATCGAACCCCTCGGCCTGCAGGCGCTGGAGCTGGGGGTACCCCTCGCGGCCCAGGGTGATGTCCAGCAGCCGGTGCTCACCGGCCAGCCGCCCACCCCCGAGGAGTTCGAAGCGGTGTTGGGAATCCCCGGCCTCGACCTCGGCGAGGTCACCGACGATGCCCTCCTGTTCCTGGGCGGACCCCAGGCGATGAGCGTCGGCGTGCCTGGCGGCGGTGGCGTGTCGAGTGCGGCCGACATGGCGCTCTTCTACCAGGCGCTCCTGCACAACTCCGGTGAGCTCTGGGACCCGGTGTGGCTGGCCGAGGCCAGGGTCATCCGCAACACCTTCCCCGACGGGTTCCGGGGTGTGCCCGCCAACCGCGGCTTGGGGATCATGGTGTGCGGGCCCGACGGCCAGGGCGTGCGCCACGGCTTCGGCCACACCAACACCCCGGGCACGTTCGGCCACGACGGTGCCGGCGGGCAACTGGCCTGGGCCGACCCGGGTACCGGTCTGTCGTTCTGTTACCTGACCAACGGGCTCGACCAGCACGTGCTGCGCCAGGGCCGGCGCAACGTCGCCCTGTCCAGCCGCGCCGCCGCCTGCCTGCCGGCCTGATCCTCGTCCCTCACCGCGGGGACGAACCCGTGAGGAGGGCGGCGGTGCCTATTCGGGCAGGCGTTGGAGGAAGTCGACGACGGCGTCATTGAACACGTCGTTGCGGTCGCCGGCCACCATGTGTCCGGCGCCGGCCACGTCCACGAACTCGGTGTGGGGCACCAACTCGCGCATCTCCGCCGCGCCCTCCTCGGAGAGCAGATCGCTCATGCGGCCCCGCACCAACAGCACCGGGCAGCGCAGCAGCCGGGCGGCATCCTGAAGACGAGTGGGTTGCACCAGCGACGCCCTCGTCTCGTCAGTGGAACCGAACCGGCCCGAGACGAAGCGCGGATCCCAGTGCCAGGCCCAACGACCGTCGGCGGGCAGGCGCCCGTGCATGCGCAGCACGCTCAGGTCGTTGGGTCCGGTGCGGTGCGGCTTCATGGGCGGCCCTGCGGCGGCCCGGTGGTCGAGGGCGGCGGATCGGGCGAGGGGCGGGGTCGGGAAGAGGCGG
>JANMIX010000062.1:0-1543 GCA_031376015.1 Acidimicrobiia bacterium
GGGCAGCGTGATGGCGCGGTCCACCCAGCGTTTGCTCAACCCGTCGAAGACCTCGGACAGGAACGGACCGATGGCGAAGGCCACCAGCAGGCACAGGCGCACCAGCGTGTAGAGCGCCGAGAAGATCCGGCCCCGGAACTCGTCCTCCACGTGCTCGTGCAGCAGCGTGAACCCCAGGATGTACACCGAACCGGCGCACACGCCCAGGATGAACACGAACACCACCGCGCTGGTCAGCGTGCTCATGCTCGCCCCTGCCACCAGGGAGGCGCCGGCCACGAACAGGGACACCTCGAACATCCGGACCTTGGGTAGGAAGCGCTGGGTGAACGACAACAGCAACACCCCGGCCGCCACCCCGAAACCCAGCGCCGTGATGAACACGCCGTAGCCGGCGGCCCCGGCACCCAGGACGTCACGGGCGAAGATCGATCCCAGGGGTACCACCATGCCGCCCCCGATCAGCCCGGTGGCCAGGCCCAGGTTGACCGAGCGCACCACCGGGTTCATCACGATGAAGCGCCCGCCCTCCTTCATCTCATGGAAGGTCTGGCCGAAGTCGATGCGTTTGTCGCTCAGGGCCGCCTTGGCCTTTGCTCGCTGCCGCCGCTCGTCATGGGGAAGGTGCAGCCGGGAGATGAGCAGCGCCGAGCCGAGGAAGGTGACCATGTCGGCGTAGAAGGCCAGCGCTTCCTGGTCGGTGCGCAACATGTGCAGGGCGTCGATGTTGCCGATGGCCGAGGCCAGCGACGCCAGCAGCGCGAAGACCACTGCGGCCAGTGGGAAGGTGCCATACGCCGCCGCCAGCGAGAGGGAGTTGGCGTTGGTGAGCCGGTCGGCGGGCACCAGGTTCGGCACCGTGGCCTCCTTGGCCGGCGACCACAACAAGGTGCAGATCTCCAGCACCAGCGAGGCCAGCACCAGACCGGCCACGTTGTGCACGAAGGGCAGTAGGCCCACCACCCCGGCCCGCACCAGGTCGCAGGTCACCATGACCCGCCGGCGGTCCCAACGGTCGATCATCACCCCGGCCACGGGAGCGAGGAAAAAGCCGGGCACGATGCGGGCCGACATCACCAGGCTCACCGCGCCGGCTCCGGTGCCGGCGCCGATGTCGGCCGCCAGGATGGTGATGGCGAGGAATCCCAGCCAGTCGCCCATGGCCGAGATGAGCTGGGCGATCCACAGCCGGAAGAAGGCGTCGGTGCCGAAGAGGCGCTCCTTGACCTGGCGCCGTTCCTCGGCCGGCTCGCCCTTCGAGTCGACGAAGGGCAGGAAGAGCGGCAGGGTCTCGTCGAGGTCGCGACCCGGACGCGGCAACTCGGGGTCCGGGGGTACCACGGCTCGCGAGGGTAGTGGCTTGCCTGGGCTGGACCCGGGTGCCCCTAGAACGGGTCCTCGTCCTCGCCTGGCGGGGGTTCGCCGGCGGGGTCGTCGAAGTTGGGCCTCGATGCCCCTCCCGCCTGTTCGGCGCCCGCCACCTTCTTCGCGGGCCCCGTCTTCTTCGCCGTGGACTTCTTGGCGGGCGCCTTCTTCGCCGCCC
>JANMIX010000132.1:0-3038 GCA_031376015.1 Acidimicrobiia bacterium
GATGCCACCGGCGAAGGTGAGGGGCAGGCTCCGCAGACGACCGACGATGGCGGCGGCGTAGCCGTTGATGACCAGCAGGGTGAGGGTGAGGATGTCGAGGGTCACCAGCGGCGCCAGCAGCACGCCGGCCAGTGCCGCCAGGGAGGAGCCGATGGCCCAGCCCACCTGGGACACCGCCTCGGGTCGCGCGCCGTTCAGTGAGGCCAGCTCCGGTGCATCGACCACGGCGCGGAGGGCGACGCCCGTGCGGGTCTGGTAGAGGAACAGGCGCAGGCCCACCGCCACACCGACCGCAGCGAGCAGGACGATCATCTGGTGTGCGGAGATGTTGACCCCGAAGATGTGGAACTGGGTGCCCTCGAAGAACTCGGGCAGGGGCCGGGGCTCGGAGGGGTTCCAGATCTGGGCGGCCACACTGATCATGATCAGCAGCAGCAGCAGGGTGATGACCAGGGTGACCTCGGTGGGGGCCCCTTGGACCCGGCGCATCAGAAACCGGTCGATGGCCACGCCGAGAAGGGGGGCGAAGATGCCCACCACGAACACGAAGGCGACGGGGGTGGGCCACCCCTGGTTCACCGACAGCTCCCAGAAGAGGAAGGCGGCAATCATGCCGATCGCACCGTGGGCGAAGTTGAACACGCCCGAGGTGATGTAGGTCACCACCAACCCGGTCGCGGTGAGCGCGTAGATGCACCCCGAAGCGATCCCGACGATGGTGAAGGTGAGGAGCTCGGTCATCAGCGGGCGAAGAGGTAGGTGCCGTCGCAGCGGTACTTGGCTGCTGGCGTGTCCTTGCGCTGGAACTGCCCATTGTGGATCTGGCCGATGACGTAGCAGGTGGGTGGCCGCTTGGAGGCGGGTCCGGCGGGGGCCAGCAGCCCATTGCTGTCGAAGAGGTCGATCTTTCGGAGCTGGTCGATCAGCGTGGCGCGCTTGGCCTGAGGGCCGGCCTTGCGCAGCGCGTCCACGAACAGCCGGGCGCTGGTCCAGCCGTACACGGTAAAGAGGTCGGGCCGGGCGCTCGGATGCGTCCGCTTCAGCCAGTTGAGCAGCAGCGCAACCTCGGGCACTGTGCCGGAATCCTCGCCCAGGTACATCGCCGTGGGCAGGTAGATGTAGGCGCCCTCGGCCGCCGCCTTGGTGGCGAGGGGGATGGTCTGGCCGTCATAGCCCGATGCGCCCAGGATGGTGAGAGCGGGTTTGAAGTTCTGCGAGGCCGCGGTCTTCATGATGCGGCCCATGGTCTTGGAGTCGGCCGCCGCCAGCACCAGGCACGTCACGCCGTTGGTCTTCATCTGGACGATGTCGGCGGTGAAATCGGTCTCCGTGGCGGCGTAGAGGCGCTCGTAGGTGAACTTGTAGCCCGACTGCACCGCAGCCGATTTGATACCGACCCAGGAGGCCTTGGCCGACTCCACGTCGCCGATGAGGCTGCCGCAGCTCTTCACCGCGGAGGGCGACTGCGATTTGAAGTACTGGAACGGGCCGCTGGAGGCGCCGGAGCGAATCGGCTGGGGGCTGAAGTTGTTGGGGTTCGTCTGCGCCTGTTGGGAGAGGCCCACGTGGATGTCGGGAACCTCGGGGTGGGCCCGGAACACGTCATCGCCACAGTTGTCGTAGAGCGAGAAGGACCCCACGAAGGCGAACGCCTTGTTGCGGTACTCGTCGGTCTTGGACTTGTTCTTGGAGCAGTCGAACTGATCGTCGAGCTGGGCGAGTTTGAGCTGGCGGCCGTAGATGCCGCCGGTCGAGTTGATGTAGGCCAAGAAGGCATCCACGCCGAACGCAGCGCCGGAGAACAGGCCGGGGACGGGGCCCGTCTGGATCGCCACGTTGGCGATGCGGATATCGGTGGCCGTCACCCCCACGTCGGTGGCCCCGCCGTTGCCGGTGGCAGGAAGGGTGGTGGCCGGGCCCTCGCCCGGTGTCTGCGGTCCGTTCCCGACCGGCACGCCGTCGGGGGTGGTGCCCACAGGGCCCGAACCGCCGTCACTGGCCACCGGTCCCGCCACGTCGCCACCTGAGGGGCCTTGCACGCCGCCGGGGTTGTTGGAGCCCACCACGGTACGCCCGCCGATCACGCCCCCACCGCCGCCGAGCGCCTCGGCGACCTGCGCGTCATTGGCGCGCGAGCCACAGCCGGCAGCCACGAGGATCCCTCCGCACAGGAGCGCGGCCAGGCGCTGTCGCGAGCTGCGTACCCCTGTTCGACCCATCGCTGGATCCCCCCTCATCACATTTTTCAGCCGGAAAATGCCGAAACTGACGAATCGTCAGATTCGGACTGTAGCCAACTGTTCACCGTCGGGGGGCGCGCCTCCTGCCGGTGCGCACCACTTCTGTGCGTGACAGGGTCAGTTGCTCTCGATGGCGTAGGGGTCGCACAGCTTGCAGGGGAGCAGTCCCTCTTCGGCCCGGGCGGGCCGGACTCCGGTCTTGCCCGCCACCACCACGCATTCCGGCCGGTGCGCCATGGTGCCTCGGCCGGTGGCCACGAGTTCGACGTCGCCGACCCGCAACGTCGTGTCGGGCACCGGGTGCTCCCCGGGCGTCGATCCGTTGCTGGCCGCCGCCACACCCCACTCGTGGCGGATCGCCTCCTCGAGGTGGCCGATCGCTTCCACGATGTGGGCCGACTGCGCCCGGTGCTCGCGCACCAACTCGGTCATCCAGTGGGCGAAGTAGAAGAAGGCGCCCAGGAAGACCAGCCCGAGGCCGAACAGGCCACCCGAGATCAGGTAGGGGATCTGCTCGAAGAGGTTGGGGGTTCGAGACGCTCCCATCCAGCCCAACAACACCAGCAGGAGCCCGAGCGGAGCGACAATGCCGCCCGCGACCATCAAGGTCCGCTCCCCGAACTTCAGCGTGCCGCCCCCGGTGCGTAGCTGACGGACACCCTCGGCCAACCGGCCGAACCGGCGGGCCTCGGCCTCGGGGTCGGCGATCACCGGCGGGGGAGGAGCGCCCACGGTGTTGCCTGCCTGCGTCCTGCGGGCACTCTCGACCGGTTCCGGCGTCGGGACCGGCTCGATCGG
>JANMIX010000159.1:0-8043 GCA_031376015.1 Acidimicrobiia bacterium
GGGTGAGCTCCGCAACGGTGGTCCCGAGATGCTCATCGTCGGGCTCGTGTCCGACCAGCCCCTGGTGGGCGCCGTGCGGCGGGCAAAGACGATCGACACCGAGGTGCGTGTCGTGGTGCTGGCTCCCCATCCCGATCGGGAGCTGCTGGCGGGCCTGCTCGACGGGGGTGCCGACGCCGTGCTCACCCGCACCGCCACCGAGGACGAACTGCACGACGCCGTGGTACGTGTCGAGCGGCGCGAGCGTTTCGTCGCCCCCGGGCTCCTGGCCATGTTGTTCGGCGAGAACCAACCGACCCCTACCGCCCGGCGTCCCGGCGAGTTGCTGACCGAGCGCGAACGGGCCGTGCTCACGCTGCTGGTCGAGGGGCGTTCGAACCGCGACATCGCCAATGAGTTGTTCATCGGCGAGGCGACCGTGAAGACGCACCTGCACAACCTCTACGAGAAGCTCGAGGTCGCCAACCGGGTGCAGGCAGTCGGCCGCGCCATCGAGCGGCGCATCCTCTACTGAGGCGCCGCATCGGTCGCGTGGCCCTGGTGTCCGGCCCGCTGTGGGGCTGAGGCGAGACTTCCTGGGCTTCCGATCCTGCGGGGCTGGGGGGTTTGGGGCGAGTCAGCGGCCGATTTACCGTCGGTGGTCCTCAACCGGGTGGCACGACGGACGATCACCCTTCTCGTGGGTCTGGCTGAAGTCTCGACGATTCTGTGGCAGGAACGGCATCTGCTCGAACTGCTGCAGTTCAAGCTGGAGGTGCAGCAGCTGCTGCTCGCCAATGGTCGCGGTCGCTGGTTGAATCTGGCCGGTGACGAGGTCGAGCGGGTGCTCGACGAGCTCCGTCACGTCGAACTGGCCCGCGCCGTGGAAGTGGACGGCGTCGCCCGTGAACTCGGGCTGTCACCCAATCCCAGCCTCGCCGAGCTGGCCCTGTCGGCCGCCGATCCGTGGGGTGGCATCTTCGATCAGCACCGCGCCGCGCTGCTCGGTCTGTCCGAGGAGATCCGGGCGCTGTCCTCGGTCAACCGCGACCTTCTGGTGCGCGGTGAGGAGGCCATTCGATTGATGGCCGGCTCGCTCGACGATCCGGCCTCGGAGCACTACCTGGCGGATGGCACCAAGACGTCGTCGCGGCCCGTCAACCCCTTCCTCGTGGATCAGGTCCTCTAGCGATGGGTGACTTCGCCGGCCTCCAGCTCGCCCTGTCCTCGCTGTATGCGCAGCGCAAGGCCATTGACGTCACCGGCCAGAACATCGCGAACGTCAACACCGACGGCTACTCGCGCCAGCGGGTGCACATGACCGCCGATGCCGGCCCGGTCATGCCGGCTCGCTTCTCGATCTGGACCGGCGCTGGCGGCGGCGTGCGTTCGGACACCATCGAGCGGATCCGCGACCAGTTCCTGCAGCTGCGCGGTTTTCAGGAGCACGCCGCCGGCCAGAACCTCGATCAGATCCGCAACGGTTTCACCCAGCTCGAAGCCGCGGTGAACGAGCCGTCCGACACGGCCATCGGCGCCCAGCTCTCCAGCTTCTGGGCCGCCTGGGACGACGTCGCCAACCGGCCCAGTGACCTGGCCGCACGCTCCCAACTGGTTCAGCGGGCCCAGACGCTCGTGTCCAGCTTCTCCCAGACCGATGCCGCCATGGCTACCCAGCAGAGCCAAGGCATCGTGCAGATCTCGGCGATCATCCAGGACACCAACTCCATCGCCGCCCGAGTGGCCCAACTCAACCAGACGATCCAGAGCGCCGTGCAGACGGGCCTCACCCCCAACGACCTCATGGATCAGCGCGACAACCTCATCAACATGTTGTCGGAGAACGTGGGCGTGACCGTGCGGCCCGGGCAGTTCCAGGGAACGGTCGATGTGTACGTCGACGGCACCGCCATCGTCCGGGGCAGCACCGCCCAGACATTGACGTCCACCACGAACCCCAATCCGCCCAACAACCAGCAGATCCTCTGGACCACGGGCACGAACGTTCCGGTCAACGTGGGCGGCAAGGTGGGCGGGCTGCTCACCACCATCAACTCGTCGATTCCCACGTACCGCACGATGCTGTCGAACGTGGCCAACCAGCTCATGACCCAGACCAACGCCGTGCATGCGACCGGCTTCGATCTCCAGGGCAACGCCGGCGTGCCGTTCTTCGTGAGCACCCCCACCGGCGTGGCCGTCAACCCGGCCATTGCCGCCGACCTCACCCTGGTGGCGGCCTCCGGTTCGGCCACCGGAACCCTCGACGGCTCGGTTGCCCAGCAACTCGCCCTGCTCGGCCAGAGCAACGCCGCCAACCCCACCGCCGATGACAACTACCGGCAGATGGTGACCCAGTTGGGCGTCGACTCCCAGAGCGCCATGCGGCGCGCCGACATCCAGGCCACGGTGGTCAAGCAGGTGGACGGGGCCATGGAGTCCGACGCCGGGGTGAACCTCGACGAGGAGATGACCAACCTCGTGCAGTTCCAGCAGGCCTACAGCGCGGCGTCGAAGTACCTCAGCGTGGTTGATCAGACCCTCGATGCCCTCCTGAACATCGTGCGGTAGAGGAGACGAGAATGAGTGGACTCCGCATCACCCAGCGATCATTGAACGTCTCGGTGATCTCCAACCTCCAGGCGAACCTGTCGAACATGCAGCGACTTCAGGAGCAGCTGAGTTCGGGGAAGCAACTCTCCAAGCCCTCGGATTCGCCTCAGGGCACCGTGTCGTCGTTGCTGTTCCGCAGCTCACTGTCGCGGGCCGATCAGATGACGCGCAACGCAGACGACGGTGGCGGCTGGTTGTCCACCGCCGACACGACCCTGACCTCGGGGCTGGATCTGATCAACCGGGCCCGCTCGCTGGCCGCGCAAGGCATCAACGGTTCCATGACGACCGCGGACCGGGCTGCGCTGGCCGCCGAGATCGACCAACTCCGGTCGCAGGCGCTCGACCTGGCCAACACCACCTACCTCGACCGCCCCGTGTTCGCCGGCACCGCGCCGGGACTCCGCGCCTATGACCCCACCACGGGGCTCTACGTCGGCGACACTGGTGCGGTGACCCGATCGGTCGCGCCCAACGTGTCGGTGCAGGTCAACGTGACCGGCCCACAGGCCTTCGGCACCACGGTCGCCAACGGCGGCACCGGCGACCTCTTCGAGGTTCTCGCCTCCCTGTCGGCCAACCTCAACTCCAGCAACTTGGCCGGCATCGCCGCCGATCAGGCCAATCTCGACTCGGTCTTCGTGAACATGTCGAACACGCTCTCGACAGTTGGCGCGAAAACCAACCAGATCGAGACGATGAAGGCGAAGGTCGAGGCTCAGAAGGTCGATACACAGAACTCGTTGTCGATCGTCGAGGACATCGATCTCCCCGCCACCATCGTCAAGCTCCAACTGCAGCAAACCGCCTACCAAGCGGCCCTTTCCGCCACCACGAAGGTGATCCAGCCGTCGCTCGTGGACTTCTTGAGATGAGGAACGCCGTGACCTTGGCCGAGCCCGTTGCTACGCCAGTCATCACTTTGATCGAGTTCCCCGAGGGACTCATCGGGTTCTCCGACGCACGCTCCTTCACCCTGGTGCGCTGGGGAGAGGATCCCGAGACGTACTTCTCCGTGCTCAAGTCGATGAGCGAGGTCGAGGTCGAGTTCGTCGTGGTCCCGCCCAACGTGTTCTTCCCCGACTATGCCCCCGAGGTCGACGACGCCACCGCCGCCAAGCTGGGTCTCACCGATGCGGAAGAGGCACTGGTCCTGGTGATCGTCACCGTCGGCGAGAGCCCCGAGGACTGCACCGCCAACCTGCTCGGGCCGGTCGTGATCAACACCAAGACCCTCGTGGGGGGTCAGGTCGTGCAAGCTGCCGACCGTTGGCCCGTCCGCCAGCCCCTCGTGGCCGGCACCGTCACCCCTGGCTGAGCCGCCCGGCGGTGGGTCCCACCGTGACGGCTACCCGGTCCGGAAGGCGAGTTGTTGCCTCCGTATCCCCGATCGTCCCCCTCCGGCGGCTAGCCTCGCCTGAGTCCACGGACGGGAGGTTGTTGATGCTGGTGCTGACTCGACGAGCCAATCAGAGCATCATGATCGGGGATGACATCGTGATCACGGTGCTCGAGGTTCGTCCGGACCAGGTCCGGATCGGGATCGAGGCCCCGAAGTCGATCGCCGTTCACCGCGAAGAGGTGTACCGCGAACTCGAGGCCGCGAACCGCGAAGCGGCGGCTTCCCCGGGAGCAGCGGGCACCGAGGCACTGAAGAAGCTGCAACCCCCCGCACCGCCGCCCAAGACCTGATCCCGCCACCGGCGTCCGTTCGTGGCTGTTCTTCTCGCCGTCGCGTCGGCGCTGGCCTACGGCACCGGTGACTTCTTCGGTGGCCTGGCCTCCAAGAGGACCTCGGCCGTGGCCGTCACCCTCCTCGCCCACGGGACGGGGTTGGTCCTGTCCCTGGCGCTCGGGTTCGGGACTCTCGCCTTCGCCGGCATCGGGCCCACATGGACGGATTCGGCATGGGGCGCGCTCGGTGGTGCGTGCGCCGCCGGCGCCATCGTGGTGTTCTACGAGGCGCTCGCCGGTGGCGCCATGAGCGTGGTGGCGCCCATCACCGGGGTGGTCTCGGCGGTGGTTCCGTTCCTCGTGGCCATCGCTTTGGGGGAACGCCCCGGTGCGCTCGGGATCGCCGGCGCGGTGGTGGCACTGCCGGCCATCGCCCTGATCGGCCGCGAGGACCCCGAGGCCCGAATGCCGCCTGGGATCATCGGCAAGGCAGTGCTGGCCGGCCTCGGGTTCGGGCTGACGTTCGTGTTCTTGGGGCATGTCTCCGGGGACACCGGTCTCTGGCCCCTGGTCGCCAGCCGGATGTGTTCCCTGCTCCTGTTGGGGGTCGTGATGGTGGCGGTGCCGGCCCGGCGCGCCAGGCCCGGCACGATGCCGTACCGATTGGCATTGGCGGCCGGCGCCGGCGATGTCGCCGCCAATGGACTGTTCCTCCTGGCTGCGTCCCGGGGGTTGCTCAGCCTGGTGTCGGTCATCGCCGCGATGTATCCGGCCAGCACGGTGGGGCTGGCCCGTGTCGTGCTGCAGGAGCGGCTGCGGGGCTGGCAGTTGGGTGGCCTGGCCATGGCGGCGGTGGCGGCCATCGTGATCGGGCTGGCCGGCGCCTGAGCTGCCCGGCGGCGTCGGTGGGGTGACGTGTCACGGGTCGTTCGGTCCGAGCCGCGAACTCCCGGTGTCACTGCACCGGGGCGGGCGCGGCGGTAGGGTCGGAACCATGGCTGCAGTGAGCGAGGAGGTCAGCCTTTTCCGGGGGTTCCCCCGCGACGAACTCATCGCCGATTACCGAACGGCGCTGGTCAGCAGAGGTTTGGACGATCGGGAGATCAACCTGCAGAAGCAGAGTCGGGTGTTCTTCCAGATCTCGGGCGCCGGCCACGAGGCCTTGCTGCTGGGGCTTGCCCATTCACTTCGTCCCGGCTACGACTGGTTCTTCCCGTACTACCGCGACCGCGCCCTCGTGCTCGCCATGGGGGTGACGCCCACCGAGATGCTCTACGAGGCAGTGGGCTCGGCCGCATGCCCGTCCTCGGGCGGCCGCCAGATGCCCTGTCACTGGGGCCACCGCCAGCACCACATCGTGTCGCAGTCCTCGCCGACGGGCAGCCAGTGCCTCCCCGCCGTGGGCTGCGCCGAGGCGACCCGCTACGCCCAGGGCCGCGACCTGTCGGGCATCGAGGTCCACGGCGACGAGATCACCTACGTGTCGCTGGGGGAGGGAGCCACCTCCGAGGGTGAGTTCTGGGAGTCGCTCAACACGGCCTGCCGCCTGCACCTGCCCGTTCTCTACGTGGTGGCCGACAACGGGTACGCCATCTCTGTGCGAGCCGAGGACCAGTCGCCGGCGCCCATCTCGGAGATGGTGCGCGGCTTTCGCGGGCTCGCCATCGCCAAGATCGACGGTCGCGACTACTTCCAGGCTCGGCACTTTGGTGCGCGCGCCGTCGCCCGGGTCCGCGCCGGAGAAGGTCCCGGTCTCATCCACGCCAAGGTGACCCGGCCGTACTCACACTCGGCTGCCGATACACAGTCCAAGTACCGGCCCGAGGCGGAACTGGCCGACGAGTTGGAGCACGACCCCATCCTGCAGTTGGAGAAGGATCTGCTCTCCGGGGGCGTCCTCACCGCCGAGGACGTGGAACGAATCCGTGCCGAGGCGCTCGACGTCGTGGCGCGGGCGGCCAAGGAAGCGCTGGCGGGTCCCCGTCCGGATCCGGCGCTGGTGCTCGACAACGTGACGCTGATCCCGAACCTGCCCGACCCACCGGATCCGCCGTCGGAGGGAGACGTGGTGGCCTTCGGCGAGGCGATCCGGCGGACGCTGCACGAGGTGATGGCCGCGGATGAACGGATCCGCGTGTTCGGCGAGGACGTGGCGGACGCCGCCCCCGAGCTGATCGAGCAGGTCGAGGGCAAGGGCGGGGTGTTCGGCACGACCCATGGGTTGCAGCGCGAGTTCGGCGTGGCCCGCTGTTTCAACACGCCCCTGGCGGAGGCCAACATCGTCGGGCGCGCCGTGGGCCAGGCGATCCGCGGTCTGCGGCCCTGCCCCGAGATCCAGTTCTTCGACTACATCTGGCCCGCCATGCAGCAGATCAAGAGCGAGGCCGCAACCACCCGGTGGCGCTCGAACGGCACCTGGACCGTCCCCATGGTGCTGCGGGTGCCCATCGGTGGCTACCTGACCGGCGGCGCCATCTGGCACAGCCAGTGCGGCGAGTCGATCTTCACCCACATCCCCGGCCTGATCGTGATGTTCCCCTCCCGAGCGGCCGATGCCGCCGGGATGCTGCGGGCCGCGTTCCGTTGCGAGGACCCGGTCATGTTCCTCGAGCACAAGCATCTCCTGCGCCAGCCCTACACCCGTGACCCGTTCCCCGGCCCGGACTACGTCATCCCCATCGGGAAGGGTCAGGTGCTGCAGGCCGGATCCGACGTCACCGTGGTGACCTACGGCGCCACCGTCCAGAGGTGCCGCACCGCCATCGAATCCCTGGATCCGAAGGCGTCGGTGGAGCTGATCGACCTCCGCTACCTGGCCCCGTGGGACAAGGAGCTGGTGGCGCAGTCGGTGACCAGGACCCACCGTGCGCTCGTCGTACACGAGGACATCCGCACCAGCGGGTTCGGGGCGGAGGTGGCCGCCTGGATCGCGGAGGAGTGCTTCAGCGAACTGGATGCGCCCGTGACCCGGATCGGGGCCAAGGACTGCCACGTCGCCTATGAACCGTCCCTCGAGCGCGCCGTGCTGCCCCAGTCCGAGGACATCGCCCGGGCCATCGGCGAGCTGCTCGATTTCTGACCCGGCGTTCCGGTTCGACCGGTTGCGGCGCCCTCAGGGCCGGCTGTCGAGCGGCACCTCGAGCACGTCGAAGCCGGCGCCACGCAGTTGCGCCAGCAAGGCCTCCGCGTGCGCACGGTCCTGGGTCTCCACCGCCAGCTCCACCTCGGTGGAACGGATGGGGCCGGTGCTGAACAGGCGCTGGTGCTGGACCTCCACGATGTTGCCGCCGGCCTCGCCCACCACCGTGGTCAGCCGGGCCAGCGCGCCGGGTCGGTCGTCGAGCCACACGCGCCACCGGTTGAGCCGCCCCTCATGGGCCAGGCCCCGTAGCACCACCGAGGCCAGGGTCCGCGGATCGATGTTGCCGCCGGTGAGCACCACGCCGACCCGGCGGCCCCGGAACCGGTCGGGGTGCTCGACCAAGGCGGCCAGTCCGGCGGCGCCGGCACCCTCGGCAACCACCTTCTCGATCTCCAGGAAGAGGTTGACGGCATGTTCGATCGAGGTGTCGGTCACGGTGAGGATCGACGCCCCGTGGGCGGCGAGCAGGGCGCTGGTGAGCACACCGGCCTGGCCGACGGCGATGCCCTCGGCCAGGGTGGGCCCTCCGGCCACCGGGCCGGGTCGCCCCGCCAGGGCCTCGGCCATGGAGGGGAACGCCGCGCTCTGCACGCCGACGAGCTCGACGTGGGGGGCGAGGGCGGCGGCCACCACCG
>JANMIX010000161.1:0-2465 GCA_031376015.1 Acidimicrobiia bacterium
GAAGGCGACTGCCGTGTCGTTCCAGCCGCGCAGCACCTGGGTCAGTTCGGCGACGTCGAGCAGGTCGAGGTCACCCACCGGCGTGTCCGGGGGCGACGAGGTCAGCGACTCCGCCAGCCGCTCGAGCTGTCGGGCCAGACGCGCCACCGTCGTGGCGTCGAAGAGGGCAGCGGCGCCCGAGAGATCCACGCCGTGGGGAGCCAACCTCACCCGCAGGTCACAGACCACCTCGGCTCGGGCGTCACCGAAGATCACGACCAACTCGCCGGTCAGGTCGGCGCCGAGTTCGCCGCCCGGGAATGCCGCGCTGCGGGCCATGGCCTCGGCCACTGCGTCGCGGAGCTCTCCGACGGTGCCGGCCAGTGGCACCTCGACCTCGAGGCGACGCAAGGAGCCGTCGTCGAACACTACGAAGGAGATCTCCGGCTCGGTGCTGAGGCGCCGCAACCAGGCCACCAACGCCACCAGGGCTTCCTGCCCTGGCGCGCCGGACACGCGCGCCGTCGCCTCGACCCAGCCGGGTCGGTTCTGAGCGGTGCGCGGGCGGTCAGTTGGCAGTTCGATCACGGGTCATTCCTGGTCAAGCCGGTCTCGCTAGGTTGGACGTCACCTTGGAAAGCGACGGTAAAGAACGCGACGGTAAAGCCGTGACCGGGTCGTCGGTCGAGGTGTTCATCCTGGATCTCGATCGGAACGATCCTGGATCCGATCAGCAGCTGCTGAGCACCGATGAGGTCGAACGCGCCCAGCGGTTCCGCTTCGACCGGCACCGCCGCCGGTATGTCGCCGGACGGGTCGCCATGCGCCGCATCCTGGGCGAACGTGCGGGAATCGACCCCGCGGCGCTCGTGTTCCCCACGAACGAGCAGGGAAAGCCGCTGCTGGGGCCACCTTCGGAGGGAATCGCCTTCAACCTGTCCAATTCCGAGGCCGTCGGGTTGCTGGCGGTCATGGAAGGCCCGTACGTGGGCGCCGACGTCGAGGTGATCCGTACGGGCTTCGCCGGCGAGGACATCGCTCGCCGATTCTTCGCACCGGACGAAGTCCGCCGGCTGCTGGCGCTGGCCGAGCACGAACGCGAAATCGCCTTCTTCCGGTGCTGGACCCGCAAGGAAGCCCTGCTCAAGGCCCTCGGTGGCGGGTTGTCGATCCCGCTTCGGGCCTTCGAGGTCACCCTCGAGCCGGAGGTCCCGGCCCGGGTACTACGGCTCGAACCGCAGTGGTCGCCGCTTCGGGCGGCCGACTGGACCCTGGTCGACGTCTCCGAGCATGTTCCCGGCAGTGTGGCCGCCATCGCCGTACCCGGACCGGTGGCGGAGATCCGAGTGCATCAGATCGTGACCTGATGCATCTGGTGGCTAGGAAATGAATCGATCGGCCCTGGTGCGCCCACCCTGAGTGGTGGTCTACTGGTGAGGCAAACACGACAGGCACGGCGGCGCAAACGAAAATGGGAACCAGGAGAGCATGCGGGCGGCGGGTCGGTGTCGCCCTGACCCTCATGGTTGGTTCAATCGTCGGTCTGGCGGCGCGGGCGGACGCAGCCGCCGGGCCGACGGTGACGGTAGTGCCGGTGGCGGTTGATCCCACGACCGCCACTGCTGCCCAGCACAACACTCTTGTGGAGGTGGCCGCCGCCGCCCACGGCAACACGATCGTGGCGGTGAGCCAGGCGGGTCGATTCAACAGCGGCGGCTCAGCGGCCGGCGCACTGTGGGCCACGTCGACCAACGGGGGTGTCTCCTGGACCTCGGGCCTGCTGCCGAGAGTGACCCTCGATTCCAACCCCGCGGGGTCCTACCCCCGGGTCGTCGACGAGAACGTCGCCTATGACGAGGCGCACGACACGTGGCTCATCGCTCACATCCCGGTCGACCTCGTGAACAACAACTGGGACGAGATCCTGGCCCAGGTCTCCCGCTCGACCGACGGAGGCCAGACCTGGGGCACACCGGTGCCGGTCATCACCAGCGGCCAGCCCGACAAGCAGTGGACCACCTGCGACAACGGGGCCACCTCCCCCCGCCGAGGCACCTGCTACCTGGTCGTCACCCTCGACCTGGTCAACAACGGCGAGTTGGTCGTCTCGCGCAGCACCGACGGCGGGCTCACGTGGTCCTCGCCCATCGACATGGGCACCACGGGCTACAACGTCCAGCCCCTCGTGCAGCCCGACGGCACCGTGGTGGTGGTCGACACCGACTCGACGCACACACAGGTGCAGGCCCTGCGCTCCACCGACGGGGGATCCACCTGGTCTGCGCCGGTCACGGTTTCGCCGATGGCGAACCGCAAGCCCACCGGCCTGCGTGCCCTGTTCAAACCCACCGCCGCGGTCGACCGCAACGGCGCCCTGTACGTCATGTGGGATGACTGCGCGTTCCGGACCGGCTGCAGCTCCAACGATCTCGTGTTCAGCACCTCGAGCGACGGGATGAGCTGGACTGCGATGACGCGGGTGAACA
>JANMIX010000171.1:0-5815 GCA_031376015.1 Acidimicrobiia bacterium
GTCCGGCAACGACGCGGTGGTGGGCGGCCCGCGCCGGCCTCGCGGGGTGAGGTTCCCGACGTTGCCGCCCACGGTGAACCGGTGATCGTGGCTCGTCCGGGCATGGCTGCGGTGTCGGGTCCGGCGCGCGCCGTGGGACAATCCACCTCGTGGATCCCTCGACGGCGGCGGCGCTGGCCCGATCCTGGGTGCAGGCCTGGAACGACGGTGACACCGACGCGGTGATGGACCTGCTGCATCCCGACGCCACCGTGGCCGACGTGTGGCCCCGGCCCGCCAAGGTGCGGGCCGCTGACGTGCGCAGCCACCTGCAGGGGCGCTTCGCCGATCATCGAGAGGCGGTGGTCGCTTTCGAATGTCACCTGGGGGTGGACTCCATCGCCCTGGTGTGCGAGCTCGAGGGCGGTGCCCAGCGGGTCGACACCCTGGTGCTGGCGGACGACGGACGAGTGGTTCGGGTGATGCTGCATGGGTGATCCCACGGTCCGGGAGCCGATACCGGTTCACGCCGGCGCTCGCCGAACAGGCACCATGGAGTGGTGAGCGAACGCCGGGTGCATCCCTCGATGCTGCCTGCCTCAGGCGCGTGGCGGCCCGGCGACGAGCCGGGCCGGCGTCATTTCGTCGATGTTCGTCCCGGCCGGGCCTTCCCCCTGGAGGGGGGCGGGGTGCTCCCCTCGGTGCGCATGGCATACGAGACCTGGGGTGAGCTCGATGCGGGCGCCACCAACGCGGTGCTGGTCTGCCATGCGCTCACCGGCGACAGCCACGCCACCGGGCCCGCCGGTCCGGGACACCCCACCACCGGCTGGTGGAGCGGATTCATCGGCCCCGGCAAGGCGATCGACACCGAACGGTGGTTCGTGGTGTGCGTCAACGTGCTGGGCGGCTGCCAGGGGTCCACCGGCCCGTCGAGCCTCGATCCCGACGGCAGGGCCTTCGGTTCACAGTTTCCGGTGATCTCGGTGCGCGACATGGTCCGCGCCCAGGCCGCGGTGGCCGATGCGCTGGGGATCGACACCTGGATGGCCGCCATCGGCGGCTCGATGGGCGGCATGCAGGTGCTCGAGTGGGGGGTCATGTTCCCGGAGCGGGTCCGCGGTCTCATCCCCATTGCCACGTGTCTCGCCGCCAGCGCCCAGCAGATCGGCTGGTGGTCGACCGGCCGGCGCATCATCCGCATGGACCCCCACTTCGGCAACGGCGATTACTACGACGCCCCGCCGGGCCAGGGCCCACACGAGGGTCTGGCGCTGGCCCGCATGGTCAGCCAGATCACCTTCCGTAGCGACGACGTGTTCACCGACCGGTTCGGCCGCCAGGTGGTCGAACCCCTCGACGGGTTCGCCATGTGGCAACGCTTCGAGGTGGAGCGCTACCTGGAGTACCACGGCGACAAGTTGGTCCGCCGCTTCGATGCCAACACCTACCTGGCGCTCACCAAAGCCATGGACCTGCACGACATCGGCCGCGGGCGCGGCGGGGCGGCCACCGCGGCCGCGAGGGTGCAGGCCCCCGTGCTCTCGGTGGGGGTGAGCAGCGACGTGCTGTACCCGACGTACCAGCAGCGCGAGATCGCCGAGAAGATCGCCGAGGGCGGCGCCGACACCGAGTTCCTGGAGATCGACAGCCCGCATGGCCACGATGGTTTCCTGATCGAGATCGATGCGCTGGGTGCCCCGGTGCATCGTTTCCTGGAGGAAGTGGAGAAGGACCTGTGAGTGACGACCACCACGACGACTGGCGTTTCGAGACGCGGGCGGTGCGCAGCGGGCGCCGGTTCAACGGCGAGTCGCTGGCGCCGGTGCTGTGGCCGTCCACGACGTACCTGAACGCGTCGGTCGAGGAGCAGTACCGGCGAGCCACCAGCGCGCATCCGGCCAATTTCTACAGCCGCAACGGCAGCCCGTCGGTGCTCGAGTTCGAGGACGCCATCGCTTCGCTGGAGGGAGCCGAAGCTGCGCTCGCCTTCGGCTCTGGCATGGGGGCCATCGCCTCGGTGGTGCTCACCTTCTGTAACACCGGCGACCACCTGGTGGCCCAGAACCGCACCTTCTCGGTGACCAACCAACTCTTCACCATGCTGTGCCCGCGTCTCGGCATCGACGTGACCTTCGTGGACGCCACCGATCCCGAGGCGGTCCGGGCCGCGGTGCAGCCGGGGCGGACGAAGTTGGTGTTCGTGGAGACACCCGCCAACCCCGGCCTGGATGTGATCGACCTCGAGGCCATCGGCGCCATCCGCGGGCCCTTCACCGTGGTCGACGGGACGTTCGCTCCGCCGCCCGTCCAGCGCGCCCTCGACTGGGGCGTCGATCTCGTGCTGCACGCCGCCACCAAGGGGATCGCCGGCCACAATGACGCCATGATCGGTGTGATCGCCGGTGAGCGTGACCTGATCGAGGCCGTGTGGGGACATCACCTCGTCCACGGGGCGGTGGCCTCACCCTTCGACGCCTGGAACGCACTGCGGGGCATCCGCACCCTGGGCCCCCGGCTGCGCCAGCAGTGCGAGACCGCCGATGCCCTGGCTTCGTTCCTGGAAGGCCACGCCGCGGTGGCGTCGGTGACCTACCCCGGTCTCGACTCGCACCCGCAACGGGCGGTGGCCAAGCGCCAGATGACCGCCGGCGGCTCGGTGCTCAGCTTCGAACTGGTGGGAGGCCTGACCGCCGGGCGCGCGTTCGTGGAGGCGGTGGAGTTGGCGCAGGTGGCACCGTCCCTGGGCGGCCCCGAGACGCTCGTCGTGCATCCGCCGACTATGACCGCCGCCACCTTGCTGCCCACCGAGCGCGCCGCGATGGGGATCGGTGAGGGGATGATCCGGGTGTCGGTCGGCCTCGAGCATTCCGACGACGTCTTGGCCGACTTCGCCCAGGCCCTGGCCCGCACGTGAGGGTCCGACCCCTTGGGCCGCTGGCACCGGCCGCGGGAGCGGGCGACCGCGGCGGACGGGGATAGACCACGTGCCCGAGCTCATCGAGGTCGAGCAGTACCGGCGTACGGCGGATCGCATCGTGGGACGGCGCGTCGCCGCCGTCGACGCTCCCGACGCCTGGTTCCTCAAGGGCGGGATCGAAGCCGCCGCCGTGACCGATGCCCTGCTCGGCCGGACGCCGAGCGGCACCCGGCGGATCGGCAAGTTGCTGCTGGTCGATTTCGACGAGGAGACGCCCACGCTGGGCCTGCGCTTCGGCATGACGGGGCGGCTGAGCGTGGACGGCGCCGTGCCGATCGCCGAGCTGGCCTACGGCTCGGCGCGCAACGAACCGGCCTGGGTGCGTTTCCGCCTGCGCTTCGACGACGGTGGCGAGTTGCGCGTCATCGATCCCCGCCGCCTCGGTGGGGTGGAGCTGGCGCCCGACGAGCGCCGGCTGGGGCCGGACGCCGCCCGTGTCGGCCTGGCCGAGCTGCGCCGGGCGTTGGCCGGGAGCGAGGCACCGCTCAAGGCTCGCCTGATGGATCAGCAGCGGGTGGCGGGCATGGGCAACCTGCTGACCGACGAGACGCTGTGGCGGGCCGGTCTGGCACCGGGGCGCGCCGCGGGCTCGCTGGGCGAGTCCGAACTGAAACGCCTGCACCGAGTGATGCGCCGCACCGTGGATGACCTCACGGCGCGGGGTGGGTCCCACACCGGGGATCTGCAGTCGAGCCGGGCCCGCGGGGCGTCCTGTCCGAGGGACGGGACGCCGCTGCAGCGTGAGCAGGTCGGGGGGCGCACGACGTACTGGTGCCCTCACCACCAGGTCTGACGTGGCGGCACCGGGCCAGTACGATCGCGCCTCTTGCCCCGCCGCCGATCGCTCCTCGTGCTGCTCTCCGCCGTGACCGCCGGCGTGCTCGTGTTCCTGGCCATCGGGGCGGGTGGCGCCGCGGCATCGCGCGCTGCTCGGCGGGACACCACCACCAGCTCGTCGAGCTCCTCCAACCCGACCACGACCGCCGGTGGACCGCTCACGACGCTGCTGGCCACGACCACCTCCGCCACGCCGTTGAGTCAGAACTCGGGCCTCGACACGTCCACCACCGACCCGTCGGCCACCACGACCACCACCACGACGTACAACTTCGGTTCCCCGAGCACCAACGCGCTCTCTCCGTACCAGAACCCCACCAGCTCGACAGTGGGCGTCTCCACGACGAGCACCACGAACCGCTACCTGGTTCCCGGTAACACCGCGTCCGCCCCCGGCGCCGCGGCCCTGGCCACCAAAGCGGCGGCGAGCAAGGGCCGCGCGGCCCTCGACCACACCGGGCGCACCGTGGCACTGGTCATCGCGGCACTGGTGGTGCTGGCCGTCCTCATCGGCCTCCTCACGGGCTGGTACTGGTACCGCACTCGCCCTTCCGAGCCGGCGGGCGCGCCCCTAGGGGTGCCGGCGGAGTAGAACGGGGTCATGGCCGAAGAACTCGACATCGATGGCATGCTGGCGCGCTTTCGGGATCGGGCCTCCGCCGTGCGGAACCGCAACCTGCCCCCGGTCGGCGGTGAGGAGCGGGTCGCCTTCATCCGTCAGGCACAGATCGACTTCCAGGATTTCGCCATCATCGGCGACGCGGTTCCCACCCTCGAGGACGGCATCCTCACCCTTCGCATCGACCTCCGCCCTCCGTCGTGAGCGAGCGTCTGGCCGCGGCCGTGGCGCTGATCGACGAGGCCAACGCGTCGGACCCCAACACCCTGGAGGTCGACGGTGTGGCCCAACCCAAGGAGTTGGCGCACGCCCGGATGATGACCGAGTGGGTGCTGCGGCTCGACCCGCAGGCCAGCGAGGAGCAACTGCTGGCTGCTCGGGCCCATCACCTGCGCCGGTGGGTGTCGCCGCGCTCCTCGGCCCCCGAGGGCCGTGCCGGCTACCTGCGATGGCGGACCGATCTGAAACGCCGCCATGCCGAAGAGGTGGCCTCGCTGCTGTGCCAGGTTGGCTACGACGACGAGTCAGTGGCGGTGGTACAGCGCATCATCCGCAAGGAAGGGTTGGGGTCCGACCGCGCCGTGCAGGTGCACGAGGATGCCCTCTGCCTGGTGTTCCTTCAGACCCAGGCGCTCGACCTGGCGGGCCAACTCGGGGCCGACAAGACGCTCGAGGTGCTGCGCAAGACGGTGCGCAAGATGAGCGGTGAAGGGTTGGCGGCGGCGCGGGCGTTGCCGCTACCCACCGCCGTGCAGGCGCTGCTGGCCGAGGCCACCGTCTGAGTTGACGAGACGGCGCCGCCCCCCCGGCGACGCCTCGTGCCCGTCGGTCAGCGGGCCCGCAACGGCGTACGCCGCCGAGGCGCCGAACGGTGGCTCTCGTCCTCGGCTGCTCCGCCGTTGGAACGGACCGGCAGTTTGGCGGTGCCCGATCCGTTGGCGTAGGCGGCGGTACGGGCCGGTTGGGGCGCCCGAAGCTCAACGTTGCCGTTGCCGTTGCCGTTGCCGTTGCCGTTGCCGGGCCGATCGCTCTTGCGCGGCGTGGCCTTGGCGCCGGCGGCGCCGGAGCGGTTGATGGCGGACTCGTCGGTGCCGAGGTACGACTCGATGACACGGGGGTGCTCGAGCACTTCGCTGGGCGGGCCCTCGGCGATGATGCCGCCCAACTCGAGGGCGATCATGGTGTCGCAGATGGTCGAGAGGAGGGGCATGTCGTGTTCGATCACCAGGATCGAGCAGCCGGTGTGCTCCCGTACCCGCAGCAGCAGGGGTCCGAGGGCCTCGGTCTCCTTCTGGGCCACCCCGCCCGAGGGCTCGTCCAGCATGAGCACTTTGGGCTCCTGGGCCAAGATGCACGCCAGGTCGACGATGCGGCGCGACCCTGTGGAGAGCTCACCGGTG
>JANMIX010000176.1:0-2815 GCA_031376015.1 Acidimicrobiia bacterium
TCCCCGTGCCGGGTCGCCGGCGCACGCCGGGTGCCGAACGCATCGTCGTGCGCGGCGCGCGGGCCAACAACCTGCGCAACATCGACGTCGAGATCCCGCTCGGGTGCTTCGTCGCGGTCACCGGTGTGTCGGGCTCGGGCAAGAGCACGCTGGTCAACGACATCCTCGAGCGGGCGCTCATGCAGAAGATCTACCGGTCCAAGACGCCCCCGGGCCTGCACAAGCGCATCGAGGGGTTCGAGCACCTCGACAAGGTCGTCAACGTCGACCAGTCGCCCATCGGGCGCACGCCGCGGTCGAACCCGGCCACCTACACCGGGGTGTTCGACCACATCCGCAAGCTGATGGCGCTCACCCAGGAGGCCAAGGTCCGGGGCTACCTGCCCGGCCGCTTCAGCTTCAACGTGAAGGGCGGCCGCTGCGAGGCCTGCGCCGGCGACGGCACCATCAAGATCGAGATGCACTTCCTCCCCGACGTGTACGTGCCCTGCGAGGTGTGCAAAGGCGCCCGCTACAACCGCGACACCCTCGACATCGAGTTCCGGGGGCGCAACATCGCCGAGATCCTGGACCTGTCCTGCGAGGAGGCCGCCGAGTTCTTTGCCAACCAGCCCAACATCGCCCGTCACCTCAACACGTTGGTCGACGTGGGCCTGGGCTACGTCCGTCTGGGCCAGCCCGCGCCCACCCTGTCGGGCGGCGAAGCCCAGCGGGTCAAGCTGTCCTCGGAACTGGCCAAGCGCTCGACCGGCCACACCATCTACATCCTCGATGAGCCCACGACCGGCCTTCACTTCGAGGACATCCGCAAGTTGCTGGTGGTGCTGTCGCGCTTGGTCGACCAGGGCAATAGCGTGCTCGTCATCGAGCACAACCTGGATGTCATCAAGACCGCCGACTGGGTTATCGACCTGGGTCCCGACGGTGGCACACGTGGCGGCATGGTCGTGGCCGAGGGCACACCGGAGGACATCGCCGCCCATCCCGCAAGCCACACCGGGCGGTTCCTGGCGCCGTTGCTGGGCATGGCGTCGGGCTGAGGGCCGGCGCCGTGAGGCATCCCCGGGTGCCGATTTCGTGTGGTCGATGCTGGTGAGGATGTTCGAGCCGCCGACATGACCCGCGTGCTGGGCCGCGCCCTGCTCTACCTCGGCACCGTGGCCATCGTGCTGGTGGTGTCACGCTTCCACGCCCGCTACATCGGCCACTACAGCATCACCGAGAGCGTGCCGGGACGGGTCGCCTGGACGCTGGCGCTGGTGGGGGCGTTGTGTCTGGCCAGCTACGGCGCCGGGCTCCCGGACCTTCCGCGCTCGGCCCGCACGGCGCTCACCTCGGCCGTGGGCGCTGCGGTGGGCGGGGCGGCCGTCTTCGGGGCTGTGCAGATCCTCGCCGGTGACGCACTGCTGCCGCGCTTCGTCGTCTTCGGCTCGGCGCTGCTCCTCATCCCCTGGAGCCTCGTGTGCGTTCTCCTGGCCACCGACAGCCGCGGCCGGGAGGCGAGGCGGGACCGGGTTGTGGTGGTGGCCGAGGCATCCGAGGCGGCCGCGCTGGCCGTGCAGCTCGACGCCGCGCCGGAACGGCCCGCGGTGTTGGTGGCCGCCCTCGGGGTGCTCGATGCGGTACCAGGCGCCGTCGGGCCGGACCCGCTGGTCGACCGGGCCCGGCAGGTGGATGCGACGGTGGTGGTGCTCGACCGTCGTGCCCTCGCCGAGCCGGCCGTGGTGGCCCAGGCGGCGGCGCTGCACGAGACCGGTGTGCGGGTGCGCAGCCTGGCCGACTTCTACGACCAGTGGCTGGGCAAGCTGCCGGTGTCCGAACTCGAACGGGCCTCGTTGTTCTTCGACATCCGGGAGATCCACGGAACCCGGTACCTGCGCCTCAAACGGCTCATCGACGTGATCCTCGGCCTGGGCGGCCTGGTGGTGATGCTCGTCGTCGTGCCGCTGGTGATGGTGGGCGACCTCATCGCCAACCGCGGTCCGTTGTTCTTCCGCCAGGAACGAGTCGGCAAGAACGGGCACGGCTTCGAGATCCTCAAGTTCCGCACGATGGTGGCGGAGCACGAGGCGGCGGGTGAGTGGACGGTCACCGACGATCCGCGGGTGACGCCTTTCGGGCGGTTCCTGCGCCGCACCCACCTCGACGAGCTGCCGCAGGTGCTGAACGTGCTGCGCGGGGATCTCTCCCTCGTGGGCCCTCGACCCGAACAACCGCGTTACGTGGAGGAACTCACCCGCAAGCTGCCCTTCTACCCGTTGCGTCACCTGGTGCGACCCGGTCTCACCGGGTGGGCGCAGGTGAAGCACGGCTACGCAGGCGACGACGAGGATGCGCTGGAGAAACTGCAGTACGAGTTCTGGTATCTCAGCCACCAGCGCCTCCGCCTCGACGTGCGGATCGTGGGACGTACCGCCCGAGCCGTGCTGCGGGGCGGGGGTCGGTGACCGGTCCGGGGGATGCGCCGCTGGTGATCCAGGTGATCACCCAGCTCGACGTCGGTGGCGCCCAGGCCACCGCGCTGACCCTCTCGGAGCTGTTGCCGGGCGAAGGGTTCGACGTGTTGCTGGCGGCCGGTCCCGGCCGGGGCACCGGCGGTGAGCTGTGGTCCCGGGCGGCGGCTTCGGGGGTCGCCACCCATCGGTTGCGCCACCTCGACCGGGCCATTCACCCGGGCCGCGATGCCGCCGCGCTGGTGGAGTTGACCCGACTCTTCCAGCGCCACCGGCCGGCCGTGGTGCACACCCACAGCAGTAAGGCAGGCATCCTCGGGCGCCTGGCCGCCCGCGCCGCCGGAGTCCGGGTGATCGTCCAC
>JANMIX010000235.1:0-8827 GCA_031376015.1 Acidimicrobiia bacterium
CCTTGAGAGATCCGATCGTGCGGCGTCGCTCTTGGTCGCGCCGAGCCGAGGCCAGCATGTTCCGATGGCAGGCCCGCTTCGAGAGCGGGTCCGTCGATCGCTGGACACCGTGGTGCTTCGCGCTGGTGCTGATCGTGGTGCTCTTCGCCGAGGCGATGTCCCGAGCGCACTCGTTGGATGCGGGCGTGGATCTGGCGGCTGCGTTCCAGGCTCGCTGGCTCATCCTGCACGGTCACCCCGCCGACATCACCGTCACCGGTTCGCACCTTCTGGCCCAACACTTCCCGATCGCCTTCTACCCAACGGCGTGGATCACCAACGTCTTGCCGGTGCAGGCGACGCTGTTGGGGGTGCAAGCGGCATCGATCGGGCTCGGGATCGTGCCCGTGTGGCGGATCGCCCGTCGTCACGCCAACCTTCGCGTGGGCGTCACGTTCGTCTTGGCCCTCGCCTACGCGATGTCGCCACCGCTGAACTCTCTCCACCTTGCCGACTTCCACCCGGCGGCCGTCGCCGTGGCCCCATTGCTGGCCGCCACCTACCTGGGGCTGGAGGGGCGATGGCGGTGGTTCGCGGTCATGGCGCTGCTGGCGGTCGCCTGGAGCGCGGAGTTGGGTCTGGTGATCGCCGGCCTGGGCGGCCTGTTCTGGCTGCAGGGATCGCCGGTGCAGGGTCGCCGGGCGGTGATCGCCGGTCTGGCCTGGCCGTTGCTGGCTGTCACCGTGTTCGAGCGCCATTTCGGGAGCACTGGGTTCATTGCCCCCGACGCCTTCGCGGCCTTCGGGTCGAACCTGCCGGGAGTCGTGTTCGGGATGTTGCTGCACCCAGGCCACGTCCTGGTCGAGGTGCTGGCCGAGGACAACCTCCGATTGGTGACGGTCCTGCTGGCCCCCCTGCTCTTCCTGCCCCTCCTGGCGCCCCGTTACCTGCTCCCTGCGCTACCCCTGCAGTTGCTGTACCTGGTAGCCGACGTGCCCAAGGTCGGTAACGAGGTCGGCCTGCCGATCACGATCTTCGCGTTCGTGGCCGCGCCGTTCGCGCTGGCGCGCATGGGCCGCATCGGCTTCGAACGGGTCAGGGTCGATCGACGGCTGGTGACGTCGTTGCTGGTGGCGTCGCTCGCCTTCTTCGCCAGTGACGCGCCCAACTCGCCGTACAGACGACCCTGGGCGTGGGCTCGCACCGATTCCGTCGATGCCAGCCGGCACCTCGCGGTGTCCTTCGTCGGGCCGGCCGCAGCGGTGCGGGCCAGCGATTCGATGTTGCCGCTGGTCGCCAACCGGGTCCACGTCTACGCCGTTGCGTCGGAGGAGAACCCTGCCTCCGGGATCATCGAACCGGCCTCTGACGCCTTCGACGGGGCACGGCTCACCGCGGATGACGTCGAGGCTGTGCTGCTCGATCGGTCGGGAGACGCCCGCAATCCCCAGGTGTTGGCGACCCTGGATCTCGACCTGGAGCTGCGCGGGTTCGCCAACGTGTTCGAACGCGACGGGATCTCCCTGTTCGTGCGAGTGAAGAACCCGTGACCGAGGGCTCATGTAAGGGCGTTCCGTAGCCGTTCGGCTGCATCGTCCAGCGCCGCCGGCGAGGCGTTGGTGTCGGCCCGGGAAAAATCGAGATCGGACAGGGTGTCGATGGGTAGGACGTGGAGGTGACAGTGCGGCACCTCCATCCCGGCGATGATCAGACCGACCCTGGTGGGGGAGAAGGCCGCCATCTGCGCCTGCCCGATCCGGTGGGCGACGGTCATGAGGTGGGCGGCGAGATCAGGGTCCAGATCGACCCAGTGGTCGACCTCGGCGATGGGGACCACCAGCGTGTGTCCGGGCCGTATCGGTGCAATCGACAGGAACGCCACCGCCCGGGCATCGCGCCACACGAAGCGGCCGGGCAGTTCGCCTTCGATGATGCGGGTGAACAGCGTCGGCATGCGAGCCTCCTCGGGTCGGCAGGGTGGTGCGCTCGGTCGGTCCGGGACCTCTCGGCCACCCGGCTGGCCAACGGATCGTAGATTGGCGGCCGATGACCGATGACGCCACCGCCACCACCGGGGACGATCGCATCCTGACGATCCCCAACGTCATCACGGTGGTGCGCCTGTTGTGCCTCCCCGTGTTCGTGTGGCTCCTCTTCGCAGAGGAGAACCGCGCTGCCGCCGCATGGCTGCTGGCGGCGCTCGGGACGACCGACTTCTTCGACGGCTATATCGCCCGCCACTTCAACCAGGCCTCGGCGCTGGGCAAAGTGCTCGACCCCGTCGCCGACCGCCTCCTGTTCTTCGTCGGGATCGGGGCGATCCTCATCGACGGCAGCATCCCGATCTGGTTTGCGGTGGTGTTGCTGGTCCGCGAGACGCTCGTGGCCGGCGCCACGCTGGCACTGGCGGCAATGGGCGCCGCCCGCATCGATGTGACCTGGTTCGGCAAGGCGGGCACGTTCTTCAACATGATCGCCGTCCCCTTCTTCCTCGGCGCCGAGTCCACCCTGGGTTGGCGCGACACCAGTTGGGTGTTGGCCTGGAGCTTCGGCATCCCTGGGCTGTTGCTGTCGTGGTACGCGGCGGTGCTCTACGTGCCGCTGGCACGCACCGCCTTGCGTGAAGGTCGGGCGGCGTCGGGCGCGGTAGGTTCGCCCTCATGAAGGCGGTGATCATGGCGGGTGGTGAGGGGAGCCGGTTGCGTCCCCTCACGTCGAATCAGCCCAAGCCCATGATGCCGCTGGTGAACCTGCCCATGATGGAGCACATCGTGCGGCTGCTGCGGGGCCACGGGTTCGACGAGATCGTGGTGACGCTGGCCTTCATGCCCAACGCCATCCGCACCTACTTCGGTGACGGCAGCGAGTTCGGCGTGAAAATGATCTACGCCACCGAGGAACAACCGCTGGGAACCGCCGGATCGGTGCGCAACGCCATGGACGTGCTCCAAGAGCCGTTTCTGGTCATCTCCGGCGACGTCCTCACCGACATCGATCTGTCCAAGATCGTCGACTTCCACACCTCCAGCGGGGCGCTGGCCACCATCGGCCTGGTGCGGGTCGAGGACCCCCTCGAGTTCGGCATCGTGATCACCCGCGAGGACGGGTCGATCGAGCGGTTCCTCGAGAAGCCGACGTGGGGGCAGGTGTTCTCCGACACCATCAACACCGGCATCTTCATGCTGCAGCCCGAGGTGTTCGACTACATCCCGGCGGGGCGTCCGGTGGACTTCTCCTCCGAGGTGTTCCCCCGGTTGCTGGAGGATGCCAAGCCCCTGTACGGCGCCATCGCCGAGGGCTACTGGGAGGACGTCGGCACCCTGACCGCCTACGTGCGCGCCCACAAGGACGTGCTCGACGGCAAGGTGCGCGTCGATGTGCCGGGGTTCACGCTCCAGGAAGGCATCTGGCTGGGCGAAGGCGCCGAGATCCACCCCGATGCCCGAATGGAGGGTCCCGCCGTGATCGGCGACAACTGCCGGATCGAGGCCGGTGCCCGCCTGGGGCAGTACACGGTGCTGGGCAGCAACGTGCGCGTCCGAGCCGGCGCCGACCTGGAGCGCACCGTGGTGCACGACAACGCCTACCTCGGCCAGGGTGTGCGGCTGCGAGGCACCGTGGTGGGACGCGCCTGCGATCTGCGCAGCAACGTTCGCTGCGAGGAAGGCGTGGTGCTGGGCGACGAGTGCTTCGTGGGCGACAGTGCAGTGCTGAGCACCGAGGTGAAGGTGTACCCGTTCAAGACGGTGGAGGCCGGCGCGGTCGTGAACTCCTCCATCGTGTGGGAGTCGCGCGGGGCCCGCAGCCTGTTCGGTCGCGACGGTGTGGCCGGCCTGGCCAACGTCGACGTCAACCCGGAGTTGGCCACCAGGTTGGCCATGGCCTGGGGAACCGCGTTGAAGAAGGGCAGCACCGTCATCACGAGCCGCGATTCGAGCCGCTCGGCTCGCATGCTGAAGCGGTCGATGATGGCGGGCCTCAATGCCGTGGGCATCAACGTGCTCGATCTCGAGGTCGCCTCGGTCCCGGTCTCGCGCTTCATCACCCGCTCGCCGCTGGCAGTCGGGGGCGCCACCATCCGCCTCGTCGAGGGTGACCCGCAGTCGGTGGTGATCCGCTTCTTCGACGGCGACGGTCTGGACCTTTCCGAGGACGGCCAACGCAAGATCGAACGCCTCTTCAACCGCGAGGACTTCCGCCGGGCATTGCCGGGCGAGATCGGCGACATCGGGTTCCCGCCCCGGGCCCTCGAGCTCTACGCCGTCGCCCTCGAGACCACGGTGGATGTGGCCCGGATCCAGACGAGCAGGCCCAAGGCGGTGATCGACTACGGCTACGGGTCGACGTCGTTCGTGATGCCCAACGTGCTCGCCAAGCTGGGGGCGGACGTGCTGGCGGTGAACCCCTTTGCCTCCACCAGTGGGGTGCTGGCCTACGACGAGAAAGCGAGCGCCGACCAGGTGGCGGCGCTGGTCCGGGCATCGGGCGCGGTGATGGGCGCGGCGTTCGACGCCGACGGCGAGCACCTGACCCTCATCGATGACGAAGGCCACGTGCTCACCCACACCGAAGCCCTGCTGGCCCTGATCGAGCTGGTGGCCGACCACCTCCTCGGTGACCGGATCGCGGTGCCGGTGGCGGCCACCCGCCACACCGAGACGATCGCCGCCAAACACGGCATCCACGTCCAGTACACGAAGATGTCGACGCCGGCCCTGATGGACGCCGCCAGCGAGCCCGGTGTCGGGTTCGCGGCCAGCCTCGACGGCGGGTACATCCTCCCGGGGTTCCTGCCGGCCTTCGACGCGGCGGCCACGTTCGTCAAGGTCCTCGAACTGCTCGCCGCCAACGAGGTGCGCCTGTCGGAGATCGTGCGGAACCTGCCCAGGGTGCACATGGTGCATGAAACGGTCGTGACGCCCTGGGAGCAGAAGGGCA
The DNA here is from genome assembly GCA_031376015.1 of Acidimicrobiia bacterium. Classification (GTDB taxonomy): domain Bacteria; phylum Actinomycetota; class Acidimicrobiia; order Acidimicrobiales; family JACDCH01; genus JANMIX01. The sequence continues at coordinate 4,918 of JANMIX010000235.1, forward strand.
CCGTCATGCGCTCGCTGGTCGAGATGACCAAGGACCGCCAGAACGAGCTCGTCGACGGAGTGCGGGTGCAGCACGAGGATGGTTGGGCCCTTGCCCTGCCCGATCCCGAGGAGCCGGTCACCCATGTGTGGGCGGAGTCCACCAGCGATGCAGACGCTCGACGCCTTGCTCAGGAGTACGCCCGGCGCATCCGACAGATGCTCCGCTGAATGGCTGTACCTGAAGCGGAGGTCGAGGGTCGGCCACGGACTAGCCTTCGGCCCATGAACGTGCCCGATGACCTGCGCTACACCAAGGACCACGAGTGGGTCCGCCTCGAGGGTTCGTCCGTGCGTATCGGGATCACCGACTATGCGCAGGACGCCTTGGGCGACGTCGTCTTCGTGCAACTCCCCGAGATGGGCGCTGCGGTCTCGGGCGGCGATTCGTGCAGCGAGGTTGAATCGACCAAGTCGGTCTCGGAGATCTATGCGCCCTTGAGCGGCACGGTGACCGAGATCAACGAGGAATTGGCCGACTCCCCCCAGCGCTTGAACGAGGATCCCTACGGCGAAGGATGGCTCTGCGTGCTGGCCCTCGACGACCCCTCCCAGTACGACGCCCTGCTCGACGCCGCCGCCTACCGCGCCCTCACCGAGGCCTGAGGGCATAAGGGGAATCACCGATGGCCGACGTCTTCTGCAATCAATGTGGCCACCGGAATCCCATCGGCGCGAACTTCTGCTCGTCCTGCGGCGCACCCCTCGAGCTGGATCCAGGGGACCACACCACGATCACCTTCAACATCGACGCACCGCCCGAGACGGGCGGGGATCACGTCTCGTTCGACCTCGACGACATTCCGAGCGGGGCGGGTCTGCTGGTCGTGACGCGTGGTCCCAATGCCGGATCGAGGCTCGGTGTGGTGAAGCTCATCACCAAGATCGGACGGCATCCCGACAGCGACATCTTCCTCGACGACATCACCGTCTCGCGCCGACACGCCGAGATCCGCAAGTCAGGTGACGGCTTCGTGTTGCGCGATGTCGGCTCCCTCAACGGCACCTACCTCAACCGGGAGCGGGTGGAGGAGAGCGACGTGCGCTCAGGCGACGAACTCCAGGTCGGCAAGTTCCGGCTCCAGTTCTTCACGGCGCCGGGCGGGTGAGCGACGTGAGCGACCGCGGTCATCTGTCGATCGGCGAGGTGCTGACGCTGCTCAAGGTCGAGTTCCCCGACATCACGATCTCAAAGATCCGCTTCCTGGAGAGCCAGGGCCTGCTCGACCCAGAGCGCACGCCGTCGGGGTACCGCAAGTTCTACGAGGACGACATCGAACGCCTTCGATGGATCCTGCAGCAGCAGAAGGACAACTTCCTGCCGCTCAAGGTCATACGAGACCGCCTCGAGGGCGACGGGGGCGCACCGGAGGACAGCCCTTCGGGTCCTCCCTCCCTGTTCTCGGTGCCGACCGGCGCCGGCGCCGTGCATCCCCTTGATGAGGTCCAGCCCGTGGCACCGCCGGCCGAGATCGTCGCCGACCCGGGCCAAGGGGGCGTGGTCACGACCGCCGCCGGAGCTGCTTCGGTGGTCCCGGTGCCATCAGGGACACGGAGCCAGGTGCGGCCCGTGATCGCTCGCCGCACTGCGCCTGAGCTCGGCGAGGGCCGGCCCGGGCACCCGGCCGCCGCGCTGCCCGCACCGCCGCCGCCGTTGTCGGGCCGGGTGGTCCCGGGAGCGGACGCCACTTCAGTTCGGGCTGCTCGTGACGCCGGCCCGAGCGCAGTGAGCATGAACGCCGAAGAGCTGCAATCGGCCACCGGCCTGTCCTCCGGCGACCTCGCCGACCTCGAGCGCTTCGGCCTGCTGAAGGCCAAGATGATGGGGCGTGAGGCCATCTACGACGAGGAAGCACTCGTCGTGGGCCGGCTGGCGGCCTCATTCGCCCAGTTCGGCGTGGAAGCTCGCCACCTTCGCATGTACAAGGTGGCCGCCGAACGCGAGGCCGCCTTCTTCGAGCAGGTGGTGCTGCCGCTGTTGAAGCAGCGCAACCCTGACGCCAAGCGCAAGGCGCTCACCAACCTCGATGAGCTGGCGCGCTTGGGCGAATCGCTGCACGCCGCCTGCGTCCGTCAGGCACTCGCCGGTTACACCGGCTGAGATCCACCCGCTGCCGATCGCCTCGTCGGAGATCGGCCCGCAATCCTCCCGGTCCGCCCGACGAAGGGCATGCGCGACCCGGTAACGTGCCCGAGCGATGGTGGAGATGGAGTTGATCGGCGTCAGAGTCGAGATGCCTGCCAACGTTCCCATCGTGCTGCTCAGGGAGATGGGCGGACAGCACCGCACCTTGCCGATCTTCATCGGGCATCCGGAGGCCGCCGCGATCGCCTACGGAATAGAGAAGGCACCGACGCCTCGGCCGATGACGCACGATCTCATGTGCACGATGCTCGAGGAGTTCGGTTGCGTGCTCGAACGGGTGGTGGTCACCGAGCTGCGGGAGGCGACCTTCTTCGCCGAGCTCCACCTGCTCCGCGGCCAGGAGCGGCGAGTGATCTCGAGCCGCCCCTCCGATGCCATCGCACTGGCGACGCGCACCGGTACCCCGATCTTCGCCGACGAGGTATTGCTGGAGGAGGCGGGCTACCCGCCCGAGGCCGATCAGGACGGCGAGGACGCCGAGGTCAGCGACGACATGGTCGAGCAGTTTCGGGAGTTCATCGAGCACGTGAATCCCGACGACTTCGCCAGCTGACGGCCCCGACGGTCCTCGCGGCGTGCCGACCACTCAACGTGGTGTCAAGGGTGAGCCCGGACCCGGCAATCACCTTCGACGAGACGGTTGACGTGAGGGTCGAGCGGTCGTACCCTGCGCTTCCTCACAAGGGTGTAGTTCCGTCCATGTGACTTCGAGTCCGCCGGTGACCACCAGCGGCGGCAACGGGAGGCGTCGATGGAGACCGGCTACAGCGGCAAGCGCGCGGCGGAGATCGTCGGCATCACCTACCGGCAGCTCGACTACTGGGCTCGCACCGACCTGCTTCGCCCCGAGGTCGACGCGCAAGGCAGTGGCACCCGGCGCCGCTACTCCTACAAGGATCTGCTGGGTCTGAAGATCATCAAGCAACTGCTCGACGCCGGCATCAAGCTCGACTCGGTGCGTGATGTCTTCGAGGAGTTGCGGGGCCACGTCGGTAAGGACATCAGCGCCGCCAACATCGTCATCGACGGCAGCAGCGTCGTGCTGGCCCTCGACGACGGGCAGCTGATCGATCTGGTGCGACGGGGCCAGGGCGTGCTGAACATCCTGGCGCTCGGGAGCCTCAAGGAAACCCTCGACGCCTCCATCAGCGAGCTCTTCGCCCAGGACAACGCCGCGGCGGTCGCCTCCGAAGGGGGCACGGCGCAGCCGTCCGGAGAAGCAGCCGTCAACTCTTGAGCGAGGCGGCGTTGCGGCACTCGCCCCTCGATGCCGTGCATCGAGCGGCGGGAGCCAAGATGGTTCCCTTCGGTGGATGGGACATGCCGCTGTCGTATCCGACGGGCACCATCGCCGAGCACCTGGCCTGCCGCAACGGGGCGGTCGTGTTCGACGTGTCGCACCTGGGCACTGTGCGGGTCGAGGGTCCCGACGCGCGGGACCGCCTCCAGGTGGCCTTCACCAACGACCTCGGCCGCATCGGGCCCGGCCGGGCCCAGTACACCCATCTGCTCGACGCCGAGGATGCCTCGGTGCTCGACGACATCATCGTGTGGTGGGTGACGGCCGTGCGTTTCGACGTGATGCCGAACGCGTCCAACACCGCCCGGGTGCGCGAGGCGCTGGGAGTGGGGGAGGAGGCCGATGTCACCGGGGAGCGGGCGGTGCTGGCCCTGCAGGGTCCTCGGGCGCGGCAGCTGCTGGCCGGGTTCTGGCCCGCGGCCGCCG
>JANMIX010000239.1:0-4068 GCA_031376015.1 Acidimicrobiia bacterium
GAAGGCGAACGACGCCAGGTCAGCCAGGAGGAAGACCCAGATGTCGAAGTCGCCGGGGAGGCGCGTGCCTTCCGCTTCCTCCGCGTTGGGCTCGGCGGTGGCGACCACGGCTAGTCCTGCACCGGTTCGTCGACGGGTTGCTGCTGGATGGCCCGCCGGAGCAGGACGATGAGGCAGCCCAGGAAAACGCTGAAGATCACGGTGCCCTCCCAGAAACTGATGGCGCCGTTCCAGGCGAAGGCTCCCTTCCGGAAGATGAACACCGGGCCCGCCAGCAGCTCCGTGGCGATCTGCCAGAAGGTGATGTAGGCCATCCACTTCGGGAGGATGCGGTTCTTGTCGAGGTAGATGGCGAGCGCGAGCACCAGGTAGTTCGCCGTGAAGCAGCCCAGTGAACCCACGAAGGTCAGGAGACCCACGTCGTAGAGCAGCGCGATGAGCTGGGGATCGCGGTCGGGGCGGAACACCGCCGCCAGGAAGGCGAAGGCGGCGAACAGGCAACCGGGAACGGCCCCGACCGCAAGTGTGGCGATGTAGGCGTAGGCGAAGACCGGTTTCACCGACATCCGCTTCATCTGGACCACGACGAGTGCGTTGGTCACGCAGGACAGACCGATGAACACCATCAGCATGGCGAAGCCGAGCTTGATCGTCGTGGCGTTGTGGTCGAAGAACCGGTTGATCTGCTCGACGCTCACACCTGGACGGGGCGGCGGCATGACCTTGGTGAGCAGAACGAAAATGACGCCGAAGAGCGAGTAGAAGATCGGGAAGGTCCACCAGCAGATCCACAGATCCAGCTTCGGGGACCGCCCACCGTCGGTCATCGGACGGTGTTCGGCGGCCGCGCCGGTCGCGACGGCGGTCACGAAACGAGCTCCCCGTCCAACGGGGTTCCGACGGCCATCTCGGCATCGAGCTCCTCCACCCGCTCCCGCGCGATCGTCTTCCGTAGCACGAAGAACATGACGATCATGAACGTGGCGTAGGCGCCGTTGCGGAGCCAGAAGGAGATCGCCCCGTCCCACGCCAGCGGACCGGTACGGAACACCGCGGCGCCGGCCGACGGCACGATCGCAAGGCCAGTCGCGATGCTGAACGCTCCGACCCAGCGCGGGAAGATCGGTTCGCGACGAGCGTCGAGGTACACCGCCAGCCCCAGGCAGAGGTTCTGGGCGACGATCATGCCGACCGGGGCGATGAAGGTGATCCAGGCGAGGTCGTTCAACAGTTGGATCTGCTCGGGGTTGCGGTCCGGCCGGAACGCAGCGATCAGCCAGAACAGATCCGCGATGGCGAAGAGCGTGACGCCGCTGGCGGCCGCACTGAGGTAGGCGTAGGCCAGGACCTGGGTGGGGGTCCCCATCCGCTTCATCTGGTACACGATGACCATGAAGAACGGGATGAGCATCACCGCGCACAGGTTGAACACGATCATGCTCGCCCGGATCATCGTCGTGTGCTGCGCGTAGAACGCGGCGACCTCGTGCGCGCTGTCCTGGGGTGACATCGGCGGGAAAAACCCCGGGAAGGCCACGAAGGCGCCCAAGAGAACGGCGCCGAAGACCAGCGCGAGCCACAGGCTCACCGTCTGCGCGTTTGACCTCGACACTGTGCTGCCCCCTTCGTCGCGCTTCCCCGCGGTTTGGACGATCGGCTCGGCAGGCTAGCCGATCGTCTAGCCCCGGATCCAGCGCCGGCGAAGGGCCTGGTGTGGAGGGCGCCGGCCGGCGCACCCAAGGTCGCGATGCACCGGCTCGCCCCGCGACCGCGATCGGCGGCCCGCCGGTCAGGTGCCCGAGCGGAGTACGACCTTGCCGGCGGTTTCGCCATCCAGCAGCACGCGCAGGCCGGCCGCCGCCTCGGCCAGCGGAAGCTCCTGGCTGATCTGGGGGCGGATGCCGGCCGAGGCGCAGAAGGCCAGCAGGTCGATCAACTCGTCGCGGGTGCCCATGGTGGAGCCCAGCACCCGCAACTGCAGGAAGAACAACCGCTGCAACTCGGCGCGGGTCGGGTCGCCGGTGGTGGCGCCGGAGATCACGACGACGCCGCCCGGCTTGAGCGCCCGCAGCGAGTGTGACCAGGTGGCGCCCCCCACCGTCTCGAACACCCCGTCGACCCGGTCGGGGAGGCGCGCACCGGACTCGAAGGCCTCATGGGCGCCCAGGCCGAGGGCGATGGCCCGCTTCTCCTCGGAGCGTCCGGTGACCCAGACCCGGAGCCCGGCGGCGCGGCCCAGCGCCACCAGCGCGGTGGACACACCACCGGAGGCGCCCTGCACCAGCATCGTCTGCCCCGGCCGCAGGCCGGATTTGGTGAACAGCATCCGGTACGCCGTGAGCCAGGCGGTGCCCATGCAGGCGGCCTCGCCGAAGCTCAGACCGGCCGGCTTGGGCACCACGTTGCGTCGGGGCACCGCAACACGGCCGGCGAAGGTCCCCTGGTAACGCTCCGTGAGGATCGAGCGGCCCGGATCCAGGGTCTCGTCGCCCTTCCAATCCTCGTTGCCGATCACCGGGTAGATGACGACCTCGGTGCCGTCGTCGAGGACCCCGGCGCCATCGCAACCCAGGATCATCGGGAAGGCGTCGGCCGCGATCCCGACGCCCCGCAGCGTCCACAGGTCGTGCATGTTCACGCTGGCAGCCCGGACGTCGACGGTGACCCAGCCGTCCGGGGCCTCGGGCTCGGGCCGGTCGCCCACGACCAGCGCCGCAAGGGGATCGTCGGGTTCGGCGCGCTCGGCGAAGGCAGCCAGCATCGGGGTCTCCAGGCTCTGAGAGGGGTGCCCGAGATCATGCCCCACCCCGCCGCCGCCGCGAGACGGCCCCAGGTGGGCAGCGGACCCGCTCACTCCATCGAAGTCGCTCGATGTCCCAGGCGCCGGCCACGCCGCAAGACCGACCCCCGAATCCTCACGATGCGTACGCAATTCATTACGCAACGAGCGGAAAATCTCGCGGTGTGTGGAAATCGACCGCGGATAGTGCGTATGTCTCATGACAAATCGATGCGCCATGCCGCATAGTGCGAGGGTATGTACACGATCCGTGCACAGTTCGCGGCGGTTGCGATGGCGGCCTTCACGGCGATGGCCGGCCCGGCGCACGCGGCGGTCCCCACTGCGAGTTCAGGACCGCTGCTGGCCGGCAACGACGGCTTCGTCGCGGGCTCCTGGTCGATGAGCCGCAGCGACAACGGTGATGTCGTCACGGTTTCTGCCGCGGTCACCACCGCCGGGGGCGTCAAGGCGGCGACGCTGTGCGTCTCGCTCACGCCGTTCACGAGCCGGGTCGGTGACTTCGACCGTGATGCCCGTTGCCTGGCCCACGGCCCGGCGACCGGTGCGGCTTCGAGCGTGGCGCTGTCGGCGGCGCTGCCTGCGGGGTTCCGGGACAGCGACGTCTACGTGCAGTTCCGTGTTCGGGTGCAGGATCACGATGGTGTGTACCGCAATGGTTATGCGGGCTGGCAGGCCCCCGATCCCCGGCGCGGGACCGACCAATGGGGCGTGATCCTGTTGGGGCACTCGCCCCGCACGCCCACGACCACGCCGACGACCACGCCCGGCACGACCACCACGACGGCTCCGGGCACGACCACCAGCACGCTGTTGGTGCTCGGGAACGAGGTCGAGAAGCACCCCGGCTCACCGTTGGGGCGCACGGGCATCGATGTCCTGCCCATGGTCGCCGTGGGCCTCACGGTCATCGCCCTGGGCGCCCTCGTGCTGCGGGCGCGGCGACCGCTGCTGAAGCGCTGAGCACGCCGGGCCCCGGCCTCCTCAGAGCTCGTCGAGCGGCCGGCGGTCTTCGACCTGGGGTTGGCGGCCCGTGCGCAACGGTGCCAGTGGCGCATCGATGAGCAGCAGCCGGCGGTACCGGGCGTCGAGTTCCTGCAGGGCGGCTCGCCAGGCGCCCATGGCGCCCCGGGGCGTCCACTCCTGTTCGTAGGCGGCCCACGCCTCCCAGGTGGGGAAGGACCACAGCGCCAAGGCTTCGGTCTCGTCGCCCATTGCCACGCGGAAGCCACCGAGGAGTTGCACCCCCAATTCGGCCGCCGCGCTCC
>JANMIX010000266.1:0-2519 GCA_031376015.1 Acidimicrobiia bacterium
AGCCGCGACGTGTTCAGCACGGCAGTCTTCAGGGTGTGGATCGGAGTACCGGGACGTTCGAGGTGCCACAGGACCGCGTCGGGTCCAGTCATGCGATCCGTCATCGAGGCGCCGTCGACCTCAGCTGATCGAGGCCGCGGCGAACTCCTTTGCCCACGTGTAGTCGGGTTTGCCGTTGGGGGCTCGGCGGACCTCGTCGGTGAGAACGAGCTCGCGGGGCACCTTGTAGCCGGCGAGGCCGGCTCGGGCGTGCTCCTGCAGGGCGGCCAAGTCGATCGTCTGTCCCCCGCGCAGCTGCACGACCGCGGCCACCCGCTCACCCCAGCGGTCATCGGGCACTCCCACCACCAGCGCGTCGAACACGGCGGGATGGCCCTTGAGCACGGCCTCGACCTCTTCGGGGAAGACCTTCTCCCCACCGGTGTTGATGCAGCCCGAGCCGCGGCCGAGGAGCACCACGGTGCCGTCCTCCTCGACGGTGGCCATGTCGCCGGGCAGGACCCAACGCTCCCCGTTGAATTCCACGAACGTCGCCTTCGTCTTGGCCTCGTCCTTGTAGTAGCCGAGGGGCACATGCCCCTTGCGGGCCAGGCGGCCGACTTGGCCGGAGCCGGGCGCGATCGGCTGCATGTCGTCGTCGAGCACGGTGGTGGAGTCGTTCATGGTGAAGCGCGAGCTCTGGTCCGCGGCCTCGTCCGACGTCGAGGACTTGACGCCCGACACGCCGGTCTCAGAAGAGCCGAAGGAGTCGATGAGGATCACGTTCGGCAGCAGTTCCTTGGCCTGGGACTTCGAGGCGGGGGACAGCAGGGCGCCGCCGGAGGCGAACACGAACAGCGACGACGTGTTGACTGTGTCCTGGTGCTCGGCCAGGTAGTCGAGCAGGGGTCGGGCCATGGCGTCGCCCACGACCGTCACCGCGTTCACGCCCTCCTTGCCGATCGCCTCCCACGCCTCGGGCGGATCGAAGCGGCCGGGGCTGAGCAACACCACCTTGCCGCCTCCGTAGAACGCGTTGAACGCGCCCCAGTGGGCCGACACGTGCATCAGGGGCGGGGCACACAACTGCACGATGGGCCAGTCCGAGATCCGCTCCGCCAAGCCGTCGGGATCCTGCAGGGGACCCTTGTCGAGCGTCGGGTCGCCGGCGCCCAGCGCGGCGAAGAAGAGGTCCTCGTGGCGCCACCTCACCCCCTTGGGCATGCCGGTGGTGCCTCCGGTGTAGGCGATGAACACGTCGTCGCCGCTGCGGCCGGGGAAGTCGCGCGTGTCCGACGCCGCGGCCAGCGCCGCCTCGTACTCCACGGCCCCGGCGGGCACGGCAGCGTCGGTTCCGTCCTCCACCACGATCAGATGGTTGAGGGTGCCGATGCGGGGGGCGATCGCCTCCACGGTGGGGCCGTACTGGCGGTGGAACACCAGCGCCACCAGGTCGGCGTTGTCGTAGAGGTACTCCAACTCGCGCTCGACATAGCGGTAGTTCACGTTGATCGGCACGGCCCGCAACTTGAAGGCGGCCAGCATCCCCTCGAGGTACTCCGTGCCGTTCAGCAACTGCAGGCCCACGTGGTCGCCGGGTGCCACACCGGCTGCGGCCAGGTGGTTGGCCAGCCGGGTGGCCCGCTCGTCCAGTTCGCGGTACGTGAGGCGCCGTCCGGGAGAAGCGATCGCCTCGCGGTCAGGGACAGCGTCGGCGACTCGTTCGAACAAGGCGGACAGGTTGAAACTCACGTGGATGCCTCCGCGATCATGTGGCGCCGGGTGCGAATGTGTCGGTCGGTGGTGACAGGCGCAGCCCGGCGAGGATAGCGATGACCCGCGCCAGGTGCCTGTAGCGCGCTCCGATCCCTGAGGCGCGGCGCCCCGGCGGTCACTGCAGGTGGGGGAAGACCTTTGCCACCTTCGCGGTGAGGTAGTCGCCGTAGAGGCCGTCGAAGGCGAACACATCGGCACCGTCCCACCGGGCGGTCGGCGCCCGCTCCGCGGGCCCGAGGGGCAGCGGTGTGATCCGGGCGTCCCAGGAGGGATCCATGAAGAACGGCAGTGAGATGCGGGTGTCCGGCGAGGTGTTGCGGACACGGTGGGGGGTCGACCGGTAGCGCCCACCGGTCATCCGTTCCAGCATGTCGCCCAGGTTGCACACGAACGTCCCTTCCACCGGCGGCACGGCCACCCATCCGTTGCCGGTGCGAATCTCGAGGCCTCCGGTGCGGTCCTGGTGCAGGATCGTGAGCAGCCCGTAGTCGGTGTGTTCCCCGACGCCCCACGAGTCCGGCGCGGCCGGAGGGTGCGGCGGGTACTGGAAGATCCGGAACAGGATCACGGGCTCGGCCGTGAGGTGTTGCACGAACCAGCCGGGGTCGAGACCCAACCCGGTCGCCATCAGGGCCAGCAGGCGTTGGCCCAGCGCGGTCATGGCCTTGAGATGGGCGAGCACGGCGCGCCCCAGATCCGCGGGCCGGGCGGGGAAGAGGTTGGGTCCGTGCAGGGCCAGGCCGGCGCGGACGCGAGGGTCCGAC
>JANMIX010000284.1:0-5222 GCA_031376015.1 Acidimicrobiia bacterium
CACCGCGGTGGCGCCAACCGCACCAAGGTGCCCCGGCGGGGCGCGCATCTGAGCTACTGCCTCGGTTGGCTGCGGACGGAGGAGAACAACTACCTGGCCGTGCCACCAGCCGTGGCGGCCCGGTTGCCCCGCCTGGCACAGGAGGTGTTGGGCTATGCCGTACACGACAGCATCCACCGCGGCGGCGGGTATCTGGGAATGCTGCATTCCCAGGATCCGGTGGAACTGCTGGCCCGCGGCGAGTTGTAGCGACACGTCCGCCCCCCCCATTTCCCTAGGGGTCGCGGGACCGAGAAATGGGGAGTTCCCCCCGATGTGCGCCAATGGGCAGAGGCGCATGCTGCTCCTGCGGCGCCGGAAACACCGGCCCCAGCGGAGGAGAATCCAATGCCCCGTTACATGGTTGAGCGAACCTTTCCCGACGGACTCGAGATCCCCACCGACAAGGCCGGAGTGGAGACCTGCCTGTCGGTGGTGAACGGCAACGCCGCCGAGGGGGTCACCTGGGTCCATTCGTACGTGACGCCCGACCGGGTGACGATCTTCTGCATCTACGACGGCCCCGATCCCGAGGCGATTCGGCGGGCGGCGAGCCGCAACGGGTTGCCCATCGATCGCATCAGCGAGGTGCGCGTGCTCGACCCCTACTTCTACGTCGAGTCTGCCTGAGGCCCGATCCCGGCCGTCGGCTTCCGGCGGGGCCGACGGCCGGATCGCCCCGAGTTCCCCTCAAGTGCGCATCGATATGGGGGTCACGCCGCTACTCCAGGGCGGTCTTGACCCGCTCGATGGTTTCGGTGTCGAGGTTCGCATAGACCAGCTCCGCGCCGGTGAAACGAGAGGCTTCCTTCACCAGCGCGTCGCGGTTGAGGGCCTCGACCAACAGGGCGACCGTGACGGTGCCGGGCTTGACCGCCGTGCGGAACCACTGCACCCACTCATCGGAGATGCCGTGGTCGATCACCTTGGCCGTGATCGCCCCGGCGCCGGCGCCCACGGCCAGACCGGCCACCCAGCCGACCGGACCGCCCAACAGCAGCCCGAAGAGGCCGGCCCACACTGCGCCGGACATCGCCGCTCGACCGGGCTCGAGGTCGACCGTCTCGTGTACCGCGGTCTTCCCCTCGTCATCCTTCATCACCATGACCGCGTCCCGCAGCGTGAAGTTGCCCTTGGAGGCCAGACCGTGGGCCGCGGTGAGGAACTCCTGGGCGCGGAAACTGTTCTCAAAGGAGATCCCGACCAGAGTCTGAGGGACGAGATCCTGGGCCACATTGTCTGTCACTCCCCTACTCTCGCACGGCGCCCCCGCCCCGTGTTCGCGGGTGACACGTGCGAGCCGTACCCTCGTGGCGAACCCTGCGCCGTCGCCAGGGCAGACCCGCTGGCGGTGACCTCGTGGCGCTCGACGGTGCCTGTCAGTCGGAGGACCCGCGAACTCACTGTCGCTGTCGCCGGCGCCCACTTCGGCGGTCTGGTGTGGCGTTCACGCCATGGCACGCGGAAGGAACCGCCCAGAATTCGCCGGTTCGGCGGCCGCCGGCGTCGCCAGGCGGGCGACCACGAGGCCGGTGGTGACGGCGTAGACCGCGTGCTGGACGAGGCTGGTCGCCAGCACGTCCCGGCGCCACCGCCAGGGAACCGGGGTTCCACCGAGCGGCGGCAGCAGTGTGAAGGCCATGGTCTTCACACCGGCGAAGAAGATCGCCGTCGACTTCGGCGTGGGCCCGAAACGGCGTGACAGGACCTCGTGCCCGACGCCCACGAATGAGCCATAGCCCCAGTGGACGAGGACAAACAGCAGCTGGCGCTGCCGCGTCGTGGTCGGCTCGAAGCGGAGCACGCGAGCGGCGGCGATCACCGGCGCATCACCCGGCGTCGTAATCCACGGGATGATCCAGTCCCGGCCTGAGCCATTCCTCGACTCGGGTCGTGAAGGTCATCGCCGCGGTGCCGGCGAGACCGGCGAGGACACCATGCGTCAGCACCGCAATAGGCGGTCGTGGAAATCGCTTCGGGCGTTGCAATCGACTGTCCCAGCCATTCTTCGGAATCCGATGGTGACCACCCACCCGACGGGGTAGGGAAGCGGGTGACTGTACAACTGCCTACGCCTCCGACCACGAGCGTGCCCGCCCGTTTCGACTCGTACGCCGTGAGCGACAGACACGGACCCCATGTCACTGTGCAGGCCGGGATCGTGCATCTCGGCCGCCATTGGACCACGGCCTCACGACGATCGGTCAAGGCCCGTTCCATCGAGCGATTCGGTCGAGCCGCCGTCACTACGCACGCGGGCACGAGATGGCGTGCGATCGGTGGTCCCGCCTCAGTCCTCGACCCGTCGCACCCGTCCACCTTCGTCGGCCAACCGCTCCACAGCCTGTTGGCGGCAGGTGCAGTTGTCCGTATGGGTCTCGAGTCCCTCGACCAGATCCTCGGCTACGCCCAGGCGGGATCAGCCGTTCCGTTATCGTTCCTTCCGTCAGGTCGAGTGCTGCTCGTGACCCGGATCGACGATGAGCTCACGCTCGACGAAGACGAGATCGTGCGCGCCAGAGGCAGTTGGGCTGAGGAAGCCCCCGAACTCCGCACGATGCGGTGGACCCGTTCCTCACGGTTGGCACGTCACCTCCAGGGGCTTCCGGACGAAATCGCCGGCCTGGCTCGACGCGCAGGAGAGGCGCACATCGGCGTCAGCACGCCGCGGGGCGCCGTGGCACTTCCGGCGCAGTGGGATCCCACCGGCCACCTGCGTGTACCGCGCCCCGCACTGGCAGCGGTTGGGACCCAGCTGCCGGGGGCGATCTGCGTCACCCTCGATGACAGCTCCAGCAGGCGACCCGACGAAAAGGTCGGACTCATGCTCAGAGGGATCGGCACCCTGATCGCCGCCGACGAGGTGGCAGCGACGGTGGCACTGCAGGTACACCAAGTCACCCACTGGCGCGGGTTCGTGACCGAGACCGGTTCTCGGCGAGAAGGGCCACGTCACAGACCTGGGCCCGCAGCGGGGAGCTGCCACTGATCGGGTCGCTCGGTGTCTGGCTGAGCACCAGGTTGAGGTTGGCGCTGCCGGGCCCGAAGGGCGGGAAGCCGGGCAGGTCGAGCTCCTCGCAGGCTTCGTACCAGCCGTGCTGGCCGCTCACGACGTTCGGGGCCAACGTGTCATTGAACGCGGCGCGAGCCCGGACCTCGCCTTTGGGCGTCCTGATCTCCACCCAGGTCCCCTCGGCGATGCCGCGCTCGGCGGCGGTGTCGGGGTGTAACTCGACCTCGGGGTCCGGGACGTGGCGTCGCAGGCTGGCGACCTGGCGGTGTTGTGTCTCGCAGAAGTTCAACGACTTGGCACACGTGAGCACGAGCGGAAACTCGCCGGCGAGGTCGGGGCGCGATCGCGGACTCAACGCAGGCTCGGTGAAGGTCGGCACCGGAGGCTGCCCGATGTCGAGAAAGGCCTCGACGTAGAGCTCGATCCGCCCCGTGGGCGTGGCAAACCCGGTGGGCAGTCCATCGTTGCCGGCCACCGCGTACTTCCGGTGGCGGGTCTCGAGCGGCAGGCGTACACCCCCGGGGTCGGCGCGGAGTTGCTCGAGCGTGATGCCGCTCGGCGCGAGTTGATGCTCCCAGCCGGCGTCGACGTCGCCGTGGAAGAAGTGCTCACCCAGTCCGAGCCGGGTTGCCAGGTCGAAGATGATCTCGATGTCGGCGCGGGCCTCACCCACGGGCGGCACAAGTGGGTGGCGCAACTGCACCAGCGACTGCGCCTCCTGGGAGACCTCGAAACCGATCTTCAATCCCTCGACCTCGAACGCACCGGCCACCGGCAGCACGATGTCGGCCTGTTCGCCGGTCGGGCTCATGAACATGTCGAGGTGCACATGGAAGTCGAGCGTCTGGAGCGCATCTCGGCCTCGGGCGCTGTCGCCATGGGCCATCAACAAGTTCGAGCCGAAGCTCACCAGGCCCCGCGGCCGGTACGGACGGCCCTCGAGCGCCCCGGAGTAGAAGTCCTCGCCGGTGATGAACCCGAAGCGGGCCGGGCCGAGCGGCCGTTCCCTCATGCCGATCGCGTTCGCCTGCATCGCCGGGTGGAGTAGTTCCAACCCGGCGATCGGGTTCGTGGCCACGGGCGTGAACAACACGTTGCCGCCAGGCTCGTCAAGGCAACCGGTGAGTGCGTACAGCACGTTGATCGCCCGGATGATCTGCGTCGTGCCGCTGTGCTGTTCGAGACCGCTCCAGGTGTAGAAGGCGACCGGACGGTTGTGCCAGAGAACTTCCGCAGCGCGCTCGATCTCGGCGGCGGCAACGCCGGTGATCTGCTCCGCCACCGCCGGCTCACAGGCGTGGCACTGCTCGGCGATGAGGTCGAACGCCGGCCGGCAGGACAACGTGCCGCCCGGGGTCGACACCTCGACCACTCCGGTCAGGGCGAGCCGGGCGTGGTCGTCCACATCGGCGCCGCGCCCGGCCGGATCGACGACGATCGGCTGTCCGGCGACCTCATCCCAGACGACGTAGTGCCCCGCATCCCCATCGATCGAAAGGTCATCGGCGCGCAGCAGCCGGCCGGTGTCGTCGCGAACGAGGAACGGGCCGTTGGTCCAGCGGCGCACGAACGCCGCGTCGTACCAGCCTCGCTCGATCATCACGTTGGTGATTGACAACGCCAGCGCGGCGTCGGTCCCCGGACGGACACGCAGCCAGGGGTCGGCCTTACCCGCAAGCCCAGCCCGTCGCGGGTCGACGACGATGAGCTTCGCATCGCGGCGCAGCGCCGCCCTCGTCGCCGTTGCATGGGCGAGCCGGGACACCGCCGGGTTGTAGCCCCAGAACAAGATGCACTCGGCCTGCTCGAGGTCGGGCATGTACTGCCCCGGTACCGCCGCCCCGTACGTGTACTGCGAGGCCAAGTGGCGGCCCCAACCGCACAGCTCCATCGCTGCCATGAAGTTCGGGGTCCCGAACGCTCGCTGCAGCCGCTGGATCCAGTCGACACAGTCAACGATCGCCGATGTCGAGGGCGACACCGAGCTGAACACGACCGACTCCGGACCGTGCTCACGTCTCAGCCCTCCCAGACGTTCGGCAACCGTGTCGAGCGCCTCGTCCCAACCGATGCGCCGCCAACCAGGGTCGGCCGCACCCTTCGGGTTGGTCCGCTTCATCGGGTACCGGAGTCGGTCCGGATGGGCGGTGATCGCCGGCGCCTCCTTGCC
>JANMIX010000286.1:0-3954 GCA_031376015.1 Acidimicrobiia bacterium
CGCCAGCTCGCCGACAACAAGCAGGCTGCGGCCGACCGTGCCGCCGCCGGGTCCATCATCCACGGTGCGCCCCTCGGCGTGCCCGGTGAGGACCCCGGCGCGGAGACCGTGAAGGCGATCAACCGGGCCCGCGAGGGCGACGAGGTCGTCGACGCTCCCGGCGGGTCGTCGAAGGTCGTCAAGAGCAGCGACAAGTGAGTGACGTCCGCCCCGACGAGGGCCAGGAGACCACGCCAGAGGCGCCACCGCGCCGTGTGCGGGCCTCGCGGCCTCGTCGGGGCGGACACCCCCAAGGCACCAGTGACAAGCCCGTAGAGCGCGCCGTTGTCGAGGCGCCGGAGAGGCGCTGAGAATGGCCGACCCGGACTACTTCACCATGCTGGAGTTCCGCCAACTGCCCGACATGAACGACACCAGCAAGTTCCCTGACGCCCGTGTCCTCGCGGCCGCCGCGTACATCACGGGCATCATCGAGCGTGAGGTGAACACGTCGTTCGTCCTCCGGTCGGTCACTGAGACCCTGGACGGCACCGGCAGCAGCATGCTGCCGCTCGGGTCTGCCTATGCCCGCACGTTGACCACGGTGACTCTGGGCGGCACGACTGTGGACGTGGCGGCCCTGTCGGTGTACGGCGGCATCCTCCGCTACGGGATGGGCACGTCGCTGGCCCGGTACGTGTGGACGTACGGCCTCGGCAACGTGGTGGTCACCTACCAGGCCGGCTACTCGACTGTCCCGCCCGCGGACGTCAAGGAAGCGGCGATGCGCGGCACCCGCGCCTACCTGCTAGAGACTTCTTCGGCGGCCGGTGTGATGGACCGCCGCTCGTCGGTGACCGACGGGCTCGGCACGACGACGTCGTACACGTTGGCGGGTCCGAAGAATCCGACCGGTTACCCGCAGGTCGACTCGGTCATCATGGGCTGGAAGGCACAGCTCGACGTGTTCGGATTCGCCTGATGGGTGCGACTGTCATCGTCGCTGTCCGCCGCGCCCTGGTGGCCGCGGTCGCCAGCCTGGATGCGTTCCAGGGCGTGCCGGTGATGTTCACGTACAAGGCCACCGAGCAGCGTGAGTTCGCTTACACGCGGGCGGCACGGTTCACCCACAACCCGGCGGGCATGAAGTCGGGCCGCAACTTCCGCAACGAGGAGGGCCGGTTCGAGTTCGTCATCTGGGTGGAGTCGGTGGGCGACTCCCCGGAGGATGCCGCTCTCCGCGCACTGGACCTCGGGCTCGTGTTCGAGGAGTACGTCGCCGACCACAAGCAGGGTATAGGCGGCGCGTACACGTTGACCGTCGATGGTGACGGCACCCTCGCTGAGGCCGTCCTCGACTCGTCGTCCCTGGCCGAGCTCGTCTACCCCGTCAAGTACAACGCCCGTCTCACCTAGGAGCACGCACATGGCACGCACTTTCAAGTACGTCGGCCCCTACGACGAGGTCGAGATCCAGCACGACGGTTACGTGGTCGGCACCGTGGAGCGCAACCACACGGTGACCATCGAGGACCCGGCCGCCTCGCAGGGGCTGATGGGCTCCCCGGACTGGGAGCACATCCCGGACAAGAAGCGCAGCGCCGTCGCCAAGAAGGCGGCGGCGTCCACCGAGCCCGCACCCGCGGAGCCCAGCACCGATACCCCCGCGGAGGACTGACCGATGGCTCAGCTCGACCACCAGATCACAGCGATTGACGAGTCGACCTACGCCACGGCCGTCGTCACCACGCGCGCTTGGGAGTTCAACACCGAGGGCATCGAGGAGACCGCTTCTCGCACCGAGGGCAACCCGATGCGCACCGGCTTCACGAAGCGGAACGACCGGTTCACCCCGTACTTCGCGGGTGCTGCCGGGTCGGTGCAGTTCGACGTGCTGACCAAGGGGTTCGGTTTCTGGCTCAAGCACATGATGGGCTCGGTCGTCACGTCGGGTCCGGCTGAGACCGTGGTCTACACGCACACTGGGTCGTTCGCGGACCTGTTGGGGAAGTCGTTCACGTTGCAGGTGAACCGGCCGTTCCACCCGCTGGGCACGAACCAGCCGTTCACGTACTCGGGCGGCAAGCTCACCGAGTGGACGCTGTCCAACTCGATGGACGGCAACCTTGTCCTCGACCTCGGCACCGACTTCGCCAAGGCCGACACGGCTGCCGCCCTTGCCACCGCCGCCTACCCGGCCAGCATGGAGAACTTCTCGTGGG
The DNA here is from genome assembly GCA_031376015.1 of Acidimicrobiia bacterium. Lineage (GTDB taxonomy): Bacteria > Actinomycetota > Acidimicrobiia > Acidimicrobiales > JACDCH01 > JANMIX01. The sequence goes on from JANMIX010000286.1 coordinate 2,202, forward strand.
CCGGCGGGACGGTCACCGTCGCGGCGGCACAGTTCGACGTGACGGACTTCTCGGTCAAGTGCAACAACAACCTCGCTGTGGACCGCCGCTTCATCCGGGCGAACACGGACAAGAAGGAGCCCACGGGTGGGCGGCGTGAGGTCGAGTTCGGCCTGACCGCCGACTTCGACTCGTTGACGCAGCGGACCCGTGTCAACTCTTTGACCCGTGCCGGTGCGCTCGCGGCGATCGTGGGCACCTGGAACGGTCCGACCCTGTTGGGTACGACCCTGTACCCCCAGGTGCAGGTGACGATCCCGGCCGCCCGGTTCGACTCGTGGAAGGCGGCGGTTGCTGACGACGCGGGCATCAAGCAGGAGCTGTCCGGGGTGGGCCTGTTCGACGGCACCAACTCGTCCTGTTCGGTCGTCTACAAGAGCGCCGACGTCACCGCCTGATCGTGGCGTCCAAGAGAATCCGCACCGGCACGATCGCGGTTGAGGGCCTCGACGACTTCGCCCGCGCTGTCAGGAAGATGGACAACGGGCTGGCGGAGGAGTTACGCGGCACGAACAAGAAGGTTGCCACCACCGTCAAGGACAAGGCCCTGGGGAACGCGCACTCTCTCGGCGGCGTCGCCGCCCATGTGGCCCCGTCACTGTCGGCCAACGCTGGCGCGAAGTCTGCGTCGGTGGCGTTCGGTGGGCCGTCGCAACCGGCCGCTGGTGGTGCCGAGTTCGGGTCGATCAACTACCCGCAGTTCGCCGCATACCGGGGCAATGGTTCTGACGCGGGCTACTTCCTCGTTCCGGCCATCCGGGACGAGGCCCCCCACATCGAAGACGAGTACCGCAAGGCGCTCGAGACCCTGATCCGAAAGGCGAACCTCGACTGATGTCCAACACTCGCACACCCATGAACACGCGCCCCAGCCCTGCCCGCAAGGTGACCCGCAAGACCGAGGAGAAGCGCGACGCGCAGAACGACGCGGGCCTCAAGATCACCGTCGCCGGCGAGTCGTACTCCGTCCACTTCGGCGACATCACCCCCACCATCGCCCGCCGGCTCCGCGCCGAGCTGGGCTGCGGGTTCATGCAACTCGTGAAGGAGCTGGCGTCGGCCCCCGAGGTCGACATCGTGGCCGGGTTCATCTGGGTCTGCAAGCTCGTGGCCGGGGAGAACGTGCCGCTGTCCTCCGTCGAGGTGTCGTACTCCGACATTTTCGCCGACGACTTCGACATGGCTGACGCCAATGAGGATGAGGTGACTGGCCCGGAAGCATGAGGCGGGCTCTCCGTAAGGAGCTGCCCGCCCTGACCGCCGTCTATGGCCTACGTCCTGCCGATATCGAGCAGATGAGCGTGGCCGAGATCGGTGAGTACTTCGTCCAGATGCGCCGCTTCACCCCGTCGACGTGGTCGGCCTGACAGATTGAGGCGGTGATCCGGTGGCTTCTGGTGCGCGCCGGATCATTGTTGAGTTCCTCGGCGACGGCAAAAATCTGGTACGCGAGATCGGCAACATTGAGTCGCGCACCCACAGTCTCGGGGGTGTCCTAAAGTCCGTCGGCAAGGTCGCATTCCTCGGCCTCGCTGCGGGGGTAACGGCGGCGGTCTCTGCTGGCGGCCTGTTTGCCAAGATGGCCGTGGACGACGAGGCGTCTGTTGCCCTGCTGGCGAAGGGCCTGGAGAACTCCGCGGGGGCGACCGACAAGCAGGTCGCTGCGGTTGAGCGGTGGATCACCAAGCAGGGCATCGCCAAGGAAAAGGTCGAC
>JANMIX010000279.1:0-4026 GCA_031376015.1 Acidimicrobiia bacterium
GCCGATCGAGTTCCTCGAACCGGGCGCTCATCGCGCTTCCATGGAACCCAGCATGACCGATGGCGCGTCAGGGCGAGCAGCCCGGACGCGGGCGCAGCAGCACGATCCTCCTGATTGACTGTCGGTGAGCGAGATCGGCACCGGCACCGGCACCGGCACGGTCGTCGACACTTGCGAGACAGAAAGAGGGTTCCCCTCAGATGTTCTTCCACCAGTACGAGTTGGGGTGCCTGTCGTTGTACAGCTACCTCATCGGCGACGAGACCACCGGGCGCGCCGTGGTGGTCGACCCGCAACGCGACATCGGCGAGTACCGGCGCGACGCCGCAGCCCGAGGGCTGCGGATCGAGCGGGTCATCGAGACGCACTTCCACGCCGACTTCCTGTCGGGCCACCTCGAGATGGCCGAGGCGACGGGTGCGGTCATCTCCTATGGCGACAAGGCGGAGACCGATTTCCCCATGGCGCCGCTGGCCCACGGTGAGCGGTTGTCGCTGGGCGAGGTCACCCTGGAGATCCGTCACACACCCGGCCACACTCCCGAGTCGATCTCGATCGTGGTGTTCGAGCGTCCCGGTGACCCTCCCTGGGGCGTGCTCACCGGGGACACCCTGTTCATCGGTGACGTGGGCCGACCGGATCTGTTGACCTCCATCGGTTGGACGGCGGAGGACCTTGCTCGCCAGCTCTACCGGTCGCTGCACGAACAACTGCTGACGTTGCCCAACGCCACTGCGGTGTTCCCCGCTCACGGTGCAGGGTCGGCGTGCGGCAAGCACCTGTCTTCCGCGGCGGCGTCGACTATCGGCGAACAACGGGCCGGCAACTACGCCCTGGCTCCGATGACCGAGGCCGCGTTCATCGAAGTCGTCACCGAAGGCCAGGGTGTGGCACCGCTGTACTTCGCCTTTGCTGCCGACGCCAACCGGCGCGAGCGGCTGCTGCTCGACGATCAGGAGGAGCCGGCGGTGCTCGACGTCGACAGCGCGCTCGAGATGGCCCGATCAGGCGGTGTGCTGCTCGACACCCGAGCACCCGAGCTCTTCGCCTCCGGTCACCTCCGTGGGTCGATCAACGTAGGCCTCGACGGACGGTTCGCCGAGTTCGCGGGCGACGTCATTCGACCCGGTCAACCGGTCGTGCTGATGGGCGACCCCGGCCGCGGGGTCGAAGCCAAGGTGCGCCTGGCCCGCATCGGCTTCGACGCGGTGGCGGGGGAACTACCGGGGATCGAGAGGGTGCTGGCCGACCGGCCCGAGCTGGCCGAGCAGGCGCAACGACTTCCCGCTCGCGACGTGGCGGGCTGGATGGCGGACGATCCGTCGCTGCAGATCGTGGACGTGCGCAACCCCGGTGAGGTGGCCGACACCGGAACCCTGCCGGGCGCCCGGACTGTGCCTCTGGCGCGTCTCCTCGACCGGGTCGAGGAATTCGACCCCAAGGTGCCGACGATCGTGTACTGCGCGGGTGGCTACCGCTCCTCAGTGGCCGGCTCGGCCCTCCGGGCGCAGGGGTTCAGCGTGGTGGCCGACATCATCGGCGGCTTCGGTGCCTGGGCCAACGCCGGGCTGCCAGTGGATCCCGCCGAGCACTCCTCCCGCTCGCAGCACTGACGCGCCGGCATGCGTGCCTGGTGGGCTCGGCCGTCAACCGCCAGCTCGACCGGGATGTCCTCCTCCTCGGCTTCTCGGGTCTGGTCGTGATCGCGGCGTGGCGAATGGTCACCGGCTGCCCGACCTGCACCAAAGTGGGCGAGCGGGCCGCGGTGGCCAAGCCTGGTTCGGCGGTGACCGCCACGCAGGTGATCATGGATCTCGGCACGGTCCTGTTGGTGGTCGTCGTCGGTTCCGCCGTCGGCTTTCTCACCGGGTTGTTCGGTGTCGGCGGCGGCTTCGTCATCGTTCCCGCTCTCGCACTCGTGCTGAAGCTGCTCGGGTGTTGAGCGGTGGCAAGGTGGCGGACCGGTTGGACGCCCGTCGCAGCCTGCGCTGGTTCGCCGCACTGCTCGTGGGGGTGGCCTGCTACACGGCAGCTCGCGCCGTGGTCGCCCTTTGGTGACTACGGTGCTCAGAGTCGGGCGTAGACCTTCTCGACGGCCTTGTTCAGGTCGGTGTTGACGAGGGTGATGAGATCCTTGGGATCCTTGTCGGTGCGTACCCAGTTGAGGACCACCAGCACGACGGTGTTCTTCACCCGAAAGGCGTAGTAGGTGAACTGGCCGTTGCCGTCCTTCACACCGCTCCCGTCGTCGAACTGGAACTGGTAGACGGCGAAGGCTTCGAAACCACCGGTGCCGAGGCCCTTCGCGGTCGTCTCGACGGTGCGCACCGAGTACTTCGGATCGGTCTTCTTCTGCTCGTCGCTGAGAATCGAGCGACGGCATTCGATGGCCGCCGGCGAGGCCAGGTACTTCGTGTACGCCAGCGCGCTCGCTTCGTCGGCATAGACAGAACTGTCGGACGTTATGAAGACCTTCGTGTCCTTGTACTGCAAGGTGGGACCGACCTGGATCGCGCCCTCCGGGAGGGCGGCCTTGGGGCTGGACGCCGCGCAGCTGGTCGCATCGGGGGGTGTCCACGTCGTCGCGTCCGCGTACTTCAACCACGATGCTCCCAGATCGGGCGCGGTGACGGTGCCGGCCTTGGCCCGTGCCACCGTGGCAGCGTCGGCCTTCGGTGCGGCGCTGCTCGACGACGCGTCCGAGGAGGAGGACCCCGACGAACTGTTTGACGCAGCGGTCGAGGATCCACCGCCACCACACCCGCTCAACACCGCGAGCGCCACCGCCACCGCTACGCCCATTCGCCGCTTGGTCATCTTCGGTCCTCTCCACATGAGGTCAGAGCACCGGCCGGTGGTCGGGCTCCGGGAATGTACCGCCCTGCGACGACTCGATGACGGTGCCGCAACGCCCAACGGCTGCGTGTGAACCGAAGATCAGAGGCCGGCCGGTGGGAGCGCGGTGTCGAAGCGCAGACCGCTGGCGCCTTCGCCCTGGCCGGTGTGCTTGGCCCGGCCGATCCACAACACCGTGCGGCCGTCTTCGGAGCGCGCCAGTTGGTAGCTGCGGGTCATGACGATGCCGTCGCGGGGGACCTCCTGCTCGCCGACGCGTAGCCGGTCATCGGCCACGTCGACGGTGGGATCGCCGCGCAGCAGCTGCCCGTGGGGATGCACGAGCTGCACGGTGCCGTCGTCGAGGAAACGGACCATGGGCCGGCGTTCCAACTCCACGACGAAGTGCTCCCCGTCAACTGCGGCGCGCACGGTCTGGCCCGCCGTGTCGGTGGCCGGCACGGTCACGAACGGGATCCAGTGTTCGGGGACCGGTGTCATGAGCCGGTAGATGATCTTGGCGTCATCGAGGTCGCCGGGGATCTGCTGGCGAAGCGACACGCGGGCCGCCAACTGACCCCGGGCCACTCGCTCGCCGGAGGGGCCCTGCACGATGCGTTCCACGCCCCAGACCAGGTTGGCCATCTCGTCCCGGAACAGCGCCACCTCCTCCAGCGGCACGCTCTCGAGCCCGTTGCGGACCGTCGGCGGCAGCACGAACAGATCCGCCAGGTAGCTGCTGTCGCTGAACGACGGCAGGTGGAACATCGTCCACCCCGGGCGGCTGGCCTGACGGCCCGGTGGCACGTCGATGACCTTGCCGAAGGTGTCCTGCACGGTGACGCTGGCCAACCGGGTCACCGAGCCGGCGGGGAGGTCGATGGGCACCACGAACCAGTCGTTGCCGTAGACCAGGGAGAACTCCACAAGGGCGAGACGGGCCAGATCCGTCGGCCCCGCGTCGAGATCACCGAGGTACACCGCCGCGTCCTCGAAGGCCCACAGCCGATCCGACGGCATGCCGGGGAAGCGGGCCGGGCTGGGGATCGTGACCTCGTGGATCGCCCCGGCGCCCGCCGGCGCGGCGGGTTCCCCGAGCGCGGGCGCGCCGGCGGCGTCGAAGGAGTACCAGTCGACGGTGCCGTTGGCATACTCATCGGCCCGCAGCACCGCGGGACCGGCGGCGAGGTC
>JANMIX010000317.1:0-2996 GCA_031376015.1 Acidimicrobiia bacterium
CCGGCTGAACGACACGCTGCTGTCGGCGCTGGCGGCGGGCGGATCGCACGGGTACGGTAAGCCCGGCGAAGCGTTCCGGGTCATGGTGGGAGGGGCCGTACCGCACTCGCCCCGCAACGTGGTCGGAGATCATCATGGACACGAACAGCCCGATTGATCCGCAGGTGCGCATCGGCCACGTCCACCTGAAGGTGGCCGACCTGGAGCGGGCGCTGCGGTTCTACTGCGGCGTCCTCGGCTTCCAGATCACCCAGCGGTACGGGGCGCAGGCGGCGTTCGTGTCGGCGGGCGGCTACCACCACCACAACGGGTTGAACACCTGGGAGAGCCGGGGCGGTTCGCCGCCGCCAGTGGGGACCACCGGCCTGTATCACACCGCCATCCTGTACCCGACCCGGCGAGCGCTCGCAGACGCCCTGCGGCGTGTTATCGAAGCCGGAATTCCGCTCGACGGGGCCAGCGATCACGGCGTCAGCGAGGCGTTGTACCTGCGTGACCCGGACGAGAACGGCGTGGAACTGTATTGGGACCGCCCGCAGGAGCAGTGGCCCCGGACACCGCAGGGCGAACAGGCGATGTTCACTCGGCGGCTCGACCTGAACGGCTTGCTCAAGGAGGCCGAGCCAGGGGCGAATGCCCCGAAGGTCGAAGAGGGACCACGGGACTTGTGAGCCGCCTCCGGCGGCGTCACGTCAATTCGCCTGCCAAGTCGGTCAGTGAGGACACCCGGTAGTCGGGTTCGGGGCCGAGCGGAAACACCTGCTGTCCAGGCCGGGCGACGAAGGCGGTCCTCATCCCGGCCCACGCCGCCCCCGCCACGTCCCACCCGTGGGCGGCGACGAGCAGGCACTCGGACACGTCGGCCCCGGCCCGGCCCGCCGCCCAGCGGTACACGGCGGCGTGCGGCTTGTACTTCCCCACGTCCTCGACACTCAGCAGCGCCTCGAAGTAGTCCGTCAGCCCGGCGTGCCTCATCTGGTCGGCCACCGCCGCCTTCGAGGAGTTCGTCAGCGTGAACAGTCGGTAGTCGGCGTCCCGAAGGCGTCCGAGCGCCGGGATCACGTCGTTGAGCGGGGGCAGCGACCGCATCGGGGCCACGGCTTCCTTGGCTTCCTCCTCGGACAACTCGACGCCGTGGTTCTTGGCGACCATACGCAGGCACGCCGCCCCGATCTCGCCGAAGTCGAGGTAGCGGTCGGCCACGGTCGCCACCAGCGAATACTGGAGGAGCGTCGTGAACCAGAGCGGGGCAAGCTCCGGGCGACCGCCGAGCGCCTTCCCGACGCTCTCCTTCACCGGCGTCAGGTCGAGCAGCGTCTCGTTCACGTCGAACAGAATGACCTTGGGTCGTGCCATGTGAACTCCTCCGGCCCCCTCTCCCACGACGTTCTCGGCGTCATTGTACACCCGCTTCGCCTACGATAGCGTTGGCGTCGAAGTGGCATGAAATGCGGGGCGGCAATGAGGAGTGGCCGATGCTCGAAGAGTTCTCGAAGCAGTGGACGTTCTGGCTGGCCGGGGGCATCGAACTCTGCGCCGGGCTACTGATCGGGCTGGCGGCGGTTCAGGCCACCGTCCGCTCCCTGTGGCTGTTCTTCTCCCGCCAGAAGCCCGCCACGGGGACGGAGGAAATACGGCTGACCCTGGGTCGCTGGTTGGCCCTCGCCCTGGAGTTCGAGTTGGCAGCCGACATTCTCCGAACGGCGATTGCCCCCACCTGGAACGAGATCGGCCAGTTGGCGGCGATCATCGTCCTGCGCACCGCCCTGAACTACTTCCTCCAGCGGGAGATCGACCAAGCCGCCAGCCGGGGGAAGAACGATGTCCCTGCCTGAGCGGTTGCACTTCCATGCGGGGGTGCTGGTCATCGACCTGATCGGCGCTGCCCTGATCGTCGGCTACGTCCTCGCCGCCGTGGTCGCCCTCGTGCGGGGTCGGAGCGTGGCGGACGCCCGGCTGCTCGTGGCCGAGGGAGCGGTGTTCGGCCTCAGCTTCAAGCTGGCCGGAACACTGTTGAAGACGCTGGAGCTTCATACCTGGGAGCAAATCCTGCTGTTCGGCACGGTCCTGGTGCTGCGAACCGTCCTCAAGAGTCTGTTCACCTGGGAAAAGCAGCGACTCCAAGCGAGTCGCACCGCCTGACGGCCTTTCGTCCTGCGGCTCACATCCGCCCGAAGTGAGCCGGTGGCCGAACCCAAAAGTCAGAAGCAGCGATGGCTGGCCCGCATTCGCTTTTCCCCCGGCAAGGGGCTTACTGGAGGCCGATCAAGATCGTCGTCTCCAACTTCGTCGGATCGTCGCAGTGGTGGCCGTAGACTTCCAGCGACGGCGAGCCGATGACCTCGCCACGGGCGGCAACCTCGGCCTTCAACTCTTTCCATTTTTGAGGCAACGCCTGATACGGCCCGACGTGGACGTGCCTCATGTACCGCCGCAACTCGAACTCCAGCGGCTCAAGCGGATCGGGCGTCGGGGACGGCTTGAGGCTGCGGAGTTCGACGCCGACGAACATCCTGTCGTCCGGCAGGTAAACCCAATGGTTGATGCCCGTCGTCGGAACCTCGGCCCCCTTGACCGTCTGCCACATCTCGTTCATCAGGCGAAACCCGACTTCGCCGTACCCCTCTTTCTCGACTGCACCGCCGACGCCGTGCAGGTGGAACCGAATCGGCGACTCAACGATCTCGATGTTCATTCTTATGCCCTCGGTGTGCGAGAGGTCGGCGCTTGCTTCTTCCGCTTCGTCGCCGCCCTCAAATTACATCCGTCTTTCGGCCTTCACCCGTGTCGGCATTCACGAACGGGTCGATACCACACATCACCAGGACGAGAGACATGACCATTGCCATCAGAAGGGCGACGACGATGACGCCGCCGACCCCGATCAGTCCGCCGAGAACTGCGCCGATCCAGCCGTGGTATCGCCAGCCCTGATACGCACCCTCGAACAGCCCGCCCGTTAGCCCCATGACCGCCCACGACGAGATCAGGGGAAC
>JANMIX010000343.1:0-3669 GCA_031376015.1 Acidimicrobiia bacterium
GGTCGCTTGAACCTCACGCTCCCGCTGGCCTCAGCTCAGCTCGTCGGCTTCCTACTGGTGATGGTGCGAGCCATCGCCTGGCTGTCGGTCATGCCGCCCTTCGGCACGAAGATGGTGCCGGTCAGGGTGCGCCTCGGTCTCGCCGTCGCGCTCTCACTGGCGCTGAGCTCGAAGCTGCAGAGCCAGGCGGTACCGGCCGAGATCGGCCCGCTGGTCTCCGCCGTTGTGCTGCAAGCCGCCGCGGGACTGGCCCTCGGCTTCATCGGGCTGATCGCCTTCAGCGTCTTCGAGATGGCGGGCCACTTCATCGACGTGTCCGGCGGTTTCGCCGCCGGTCAGATCCTCAACCCGCTCAGCGGCAACCAGTCCAGCGTCTTCGGTCGCTTTTATCAGCTGCTGGCCACGGTGCTGCTCTTCGCCATCGACGGCCATCTTCTCATCGTGCGTGGATTCATGGAGTCGTTCCAGGCGGTGCCGGTTTCGTCGCTGTCGCTCGATGTGCTGGCCAAGATCCTGTCGGGCAACCTCGGCCACATGCTGGTGGCGGCACTCGAGATCGCCGCTCCCCTCCTCGCCGCACTGTTCCTCACCGACGTGGCCCTCGGTCTGCTGGCCAAGGCGGCGCCGGAGATGAACGTCTTCATCGTGGGCCTGCCCCTCAAGATCATGCTCACGCTCAGCCTTGCGGTGGTGGCCATCCCCCTGCTGCCCCAGGCCGTCAGCTCCACCCTCACTCCCATGATCACCGACGGCCTCCGAGTCGTCCGAGGGGGGTGAGCGAGGCGTGGCCGGCAACAGCGAAGAGAAAACCGAAAAGCCGAGCCCACAGAAGAAGCGCAAGGCCCGCGAGGAAGGCAACATCGCCAAGTCCCCGGAGCTGGTCACCTGGGGCGGCCTCCTGGTTGCCACCTACCTGGTGCCGATCCTGTTCTCCCAGAGCACCCAACACCTCGACGACCTGATCCGCTCCATGGGACCCGCCGTCGCGCATCCCACCGAGGGGGTCGCGCTGCAGTTCCTCGGCGACGCCACCAAGACCACGATCAGCATCATGGCGCCGTTGTTGGGGGGGATGATGGTCTGGGGCATCCTGGCCAACCTGGCCCAGACCCGCGGCAGCGTGTCGCTCAAGCGCCTGAAGTGGAAGCCCGACCGGATCAACCCGGCCAAGGGACTCAAGCGCCTGCTCTCGCCTCAGAGCGCGTGGCAGCTGGCCAAGCAGGTCTCCAAGCTCGTCGTGCTGTTCCTGGTGGCGTGGGGTCCCCTGAATTCGATGGTGAAGCGCCTCTCGGGGGCGCAAAGCCCGCCTTTTCTGCAGATGGCCTCGATGGTCGGCGGGACCGGCCTGCAGATCGCCCGCAACGTGGCGCTGTCAGGACTCCTCCTGGGCGCCATGGACTACGGCTACAACTTCCGCAAGGTGTCCAAGAGCCTCAAGATGACCAAGCAAGAAGTCAAAGAGGAGTCCAAGAGCTCCGAGGGCAACCCGATGCTCAAGGGGGCCATCCGCCAGAAGCAGCGGGAGATGAGCCGGAACCGGATGCTGGCGACGGTGGCCGACGCCTCGGTGGTGATCGTGAACCCGACCCACGTGGCCGTCGCCTTGAAGTACTCGCCCGGCACCCTCGCGCCCGTGCTGGTGGCCAAGGGCCGGGGCGTCATCGCCGAGAAGATCAAGGAACAGGCACGGTCCAACTCGGTACCGATCGTTCGGGATGTGGCGCTGGCCTGGACGCTGCACGACACCTGCGTCGTCGACCGGCCCATTCCGACAGAGCTGTTCGCGGCGGTTGCCCGAATTCTCGCCTTCGTGATGAGTGTCGCCCGTCGATCCACCATCGGTGCCGAGCTGACGGTGCCCGGTCGCGGCCCGCAACTGCCCGACGTTGTCGGCCGTAAGCGGGTCAAAGGCCCTCGCGCCGCCTGAGCACCACCACCGCCCGTGAGGGTGGCACTACGAGACGGCTCAAGTCGGGCGTTGCGCCGCCGATCACGTCTCCTGTCACCAGGACGGTGTCGCCCATTCGCCAGGACGGTGTACTTCGCTCAAGCGAGGTTCGTTGAAGACCAGCCGTCTCGGACAAATCGGGGTTCCCGCCGCCATCATCAGCGTGGTTGTGATGATGGTCGTGCCGCTGCCGGCCGTCTTCCTGGATCTCCTGATCGTCTGCAACCTGGCCCTCGGGGTCATGACGCTGCTCTCGGCGATGTACGTGGAGCGGCCCCTCGATTTCTCGATCTTCCCCTCCCTGCTGCTGATCGCCACCATGTTCCGGCTGGCGCTGAACGTGAGCGCCACCCGGCTCGTCCTGACCGACGGGTACGCCGGCGCCGTCATCGAGAGCTTCGGGCACTTCGTCGTCGGTGGCTCCATCGTGGTCGGCCTGGTCATCTTCCTGATCCTCGTGGTCATCCAGTTCATCGTGATCACCAACGGTGCCGGCCGCGTCGCCGAAGTTGCCGCCCGGTTCACCCTCAACGCCATGCCCGGCAAGCAGATGGCCATCGACGCGGACCTCAACGCCGGCAACATCACCGATGCCGAGGCGATCCAGCGACGCCGCGATGTCGCCGCCGAGGCCGACTTCTACGGCGCGATGGACGGTGCGTCGAAGTTCGTCAAGGGCGACGCCATGGCGGCCATCGTCATCACCATCATCAACCTCTTCGGCGGCTTCCTCATCGGCGTCGCCCAGCAGGGCCTCGACATCGGCGAGGCCATCCAGCGCTACAGCCTCCTGACGGTCGGCGACGGCCTCGTGTCGCAGATCCCGGCGCTGCTCATCTCGGTGTCGTCGGGCCTCATCGTGACCCGGGCCGCCTCCGAGATGGACATGGGCTCGGATTTCCTGCACCAGTTCGGCCGCCAGGTGCAGGCCATGCGCATCGCATCGGTGGCCCTCGCCGTGCTGGGCTTGATTCCCGGCCTTCCCAAGCTGCCCTTCTTCGTCGTGGGCGGCGTGCTCTGGATCGTCGCCGGCCGGTCGGCGACGTCCCAGCTGGTGGCCCCCGAGCCCGTGGTGGACCTGGTGGCTGCCGGCCCGAACCCCGACAGCCCCGAAGCCATCGCCTCCGACATGCGGGTCGATCCCCTCGAACTCGAGATCGGTTTCGCCCTCATGGATCTGGTCGATCCGGGTAGGGGCGGCGACCTGCTCGATCGGGTCCGCGCCCTGCGCCGCAAGGTCGCCATGGAGATCGGCATCGTCATCCCGCCGGTACGCACCCGCGACAACGTGGACCTGCCCCCCAACGCCTATGTGGTGCGCGTGCACGGCGTCGAGGTCGGCCGGGGCGACGCTCCCCCCGGAGTGGTCCTTGTACTGGGTGACCGCCCCGCAGGGATCCCCGGGACCGAGACCCGCGACCCCGTGTTCGGCATGGACGCCTCCTGGGTGCCCGCCGAGTTCGCCCGGCAGGCGGAGTCTGCCGGCGCCACGGTGGTGGACCGGGCCTCGGTGGTCACCGCCCATCTGGCCGAGATCGTGCGCCTGCACGCCGGCCGCCTCCTGTCACGAACCGATGTAAAGCTCCTGGTGGACGCCGTGCGTCACAGCGATCCCGTGGTGGCCGAGGAACTCACCGGGGCCGGGTTGACCCTGGCGGATGTGCAGCGGGTGCTGCAGGGGCTGCTCGACGAGCACGTCACCATCCGCGATCTCGTCCGCA
>JANMIX010000371.1:0-3956 GCA_031376015.1 Acidimicrobiia bacterium
GTTCCCCGCGTGCTCGTACCCAACGGCGTCGACCTCGACGCGCTCACGCCTCCGGACGAAACCCGGCGGACCACGGCGCGCCGGCGCCTCGGGTTGCGGGCCGGCGACTTCGCCATCGGTCTGCTGGGCGAGTACCACTCACCCCGCAAGGGCCTCGACACCGCCCTCACTGCACTGGCGGGCGGGCCCCCCGACGAACACCTGGTGGTGGCCGGCAGCGGCCCGTCACTCGACGCCCGCATCGCGGCGCTGCGGCTCACCGGGCGGGTGCACACGCCCGGCTTCGTCCCCGCCGCCGAGGTACTCGCCGCCCTCGACGCGGTGGTGGTCCCCTCCACCTACGAACCGTTCTCGGCCGTGGCGTTGGAGGCCACCGCCATGGGCATCCCCGCCATCGTCAGCGCCCGGGCCGGCGCCGCAGGAGCGCTCGGCGACGCGGTCATCTCCCTCGAGCCGCCCAACACCGAGGCGCTTCGTGCCGCGATCGACGAGCTACGGGGCGATGGGAACCTGCGGGCCCGGCTCCGAACTGAGGGCGCCGCCAAGATCGCGGGATTCGGATGGGCACAGGTGGCGGCGATGGCGGCGGAAGCGGCCGAGCGACTGGTGGCGAGCACAAGATGAGCGGCCGTCTGCGCGCCGTCTACCTGGCCGACACGATGGCGGACCTGCGCAACATCGAGGGACTCACCGACGCGTTCGACGTGACGTTTCTGGCCCCGCAGTTCATGGGCGAACGTGCCACCAACTACTGGCCGCCCGTCGCGCCGGTGAACCGGGTATGGCTCGGTGGCGGTCGCGTCGGTTTCATGCTGCGGGCGGCGGCGTGGCTGCGCGCACACCGAGCCGAGATCGACATCGTCTACGTGCTGGACGAGACCACCGCGGCTCTGGCCGCGGTGTGCGCTCGGCGGCTCGGAGGCCCACCGGTCATCCTGCAGGTGGCCCGACCCACCGTGGAATACGTACGTTGCAAGGCCGGCCACGAACCGAGATGGCGGAACAAGGGACGCGAGTTGCTGGCCACCGCGCTTGTGGCGGTGAACGAGACGCTGGCCGACGGCATCGGTGCCGTGTCGGAGTACTGCGCCGCACAATCCCGGCGCCACAACCGCGAGGTTCGCTTCATCCCCTTCTACGGGGTGGATACCGAGGTCTTCTCGCCACGCTGGTCCAAGACCGAGGCCAGAGCCATGCTCGATCTCCCCGCGGCCGGGCCCATCGTGATGCTGCGATCGCGCATCGCCCCCGAAAAGGATCCCGAGACCTTCGTGCGGGCCATCGCGTTGCTCCGGACCGAGGGACGAACGATCTGCGCCACCTACATGGGCGGTGAACTGGCCGAGTTCGCCGAGGTCACCGACCGCCTCGGGGTCGAGGTCATCGCCCGGAAGCCGGCTGACTTCGAGGAGATCCCGGTCTGGTACGTCGCCGCCGACGTCGACGTGCAGACATCCCGTGCCGAAGGCCTGGGCATCTCCCCTCTCGAAGCGCTGGCCTGCCTCACCCCGGTGGTGGTCACCGACGTGGGCGGACTACGCGAGGTCGTCGACGGCGGTCGGGTCGGCGAGTTGGTCCCCCTCGGCGACCCCGTGGCCCTGGCGGGCGCCATCGCCATGTTGCTGGACGACCCTGACCGGGCTGCGGCGCAGGCGGCGCAGGGCCGCCGATGGGTGCAGGAGCGCTTCGGTCGCCAGCCGACGTTCACGGCGTGGACGGCGTTCGGCACCGACCTGGCCCGCCGCCAGAAGGCGAGCCGTCGCCGGCCACAAGGCAGTTCACGGCGGCGAATCCTCTTCGTCGACCACGAGACCCGGCTCTCGGGCGGCCAGCGCGATCTGGTCGATCTCCTCGGCGCACTGGCCGAGCACGGGTCGCCGGTCGAGGCGCATGTGGTGCTTCCGGGCGAAGGGCCGCTGGCCGACGCCCTGAGAGCGGCCGGCGCCACCGTGCACTTCGCCGCCATGGACCACGAACTCCTGGCCACCTCCCGGTGGGAACTGGCCCGCAGCCCGGCCGCGTCGATCCGCCGTGGCGCCGGGTTGGTGAGGGCGGCCCACGCCATTCGCGCCGTGGCCCGCCAGGTGCGACCCGACCTCATCCACTCCAACTCGATGAAAGCCCACGTGCTGGCCATCCCGGCCGCCCGGACGGTACGGGCCCCGCTGGTGTGGCACGTGCGCGACGTCCTGGAAGCGGGGTGGCTCAAGCGTGGCTTCGTGAGCGCCGGCCGAATCGGGGCCGACCGGGTGATCTGCATCTCACACGCGGCGGCCGAGTCGTTCACGGACACGCCACTGGCGAGCCGGCTGCGGGTGGTGCCCAACGGCATCGCCCCCCGACCCTTCGACGCCGAAGCCCAAGCGGCCGCCCGGGCGGCTCTGGCCCAGGGCGACGGGCCCGGGGTCGGGATCGTGGGCCAGCTGGCGTGGTGGAAGGGCCAGGACGTCTTCGTGGAGGCAGCTGCGCTCATCAGCGCGCAACGCCCTGGCACGTGCTTCGCCATCGTCGGCGACTGCCTGTTCCCACAGAACGAAGGCGAGTTCGTGGAAAGCACGCGCCGTCGGGCCGAAGTGCTGGGCCTGACCAATCTGCGCTGGACGGGCCCGATGGAACCCATCGAACCGGTGATGGCGGCGCTGGACGTGTGCGTGCACGCCTCCAGGCTGCCCGAGCCTTTCGGTCGGGTGATCGTCGAGGCCATGGCGCAGGGCACGCCGGTGGTAACCACCACGGCCGGGGCCGGCGCCGAGCTGGTGCCGCCCGAGGCCGGCGCGGTGGTGGAGGCCGGTGACCCTTCCCGCCTGGCTGCCGCCGTGCTCGGGCTGCTCGACGACAACGACCCGGCGCGCGCGCCGGCCGCCCGCCGAGCGGCGGCGCGGTACGGCCTGGATGCCACTGCGGCAGGCGTGCGCGCCGTGTGGGACGACCTGCTCGGCGAGGCCGGGACTCCGGCGTGAAGGTCCTGCTGGTCTCCCAGGAGTACCCGCCCGAGACGGGTTGGGGTGGGATCGGCACCTACGTCGCCGCACTGGCTCCCGCGCTCGTCGCTGCCGGCGCGGAGGTGCACGTGCTTTCGGTCGTCATGGACCAGGCCACCTCGGATCGCACCGACGCCGGCGGTGTGCATGTCCACCGGCGTGGCCTGCGGGCACCCCGAGGGGTGGGACGCATCACCCGCCTGCCCATCAGCTGGGGCCGTCTCCGACTGGCTCGCGCCGTACGCGCCGAGGCAGCGGCACTCGGGGTGACCTTCGATGTCGCTGAGTGCCCCGACTGGTACGCCGAAGGCCTGCTGCTCCCCCAGGACCTGCCGGTGGTGGTGCGTCTGCATTCCTCGGGCCGCGACGTGTTCCGTCACCGGCACACCCCCTCGATCGACGAACGGCTGGCCATGCGGATCGAAGACCGCCAACTGCGCAGAGCGCGTCTGATCACCGGGACCCACGCCCAGCTCGAGACCCACGCTCCCTTCCTGCGCCGCCACCAGATCCCCTCCGCGGCCGTCATGTTGCCGGTCCCGTTGGTGGAGGTCACCCCACCCCCTGAGGGGCCGCCGACAATCTGCTTCATCGGCCGCTTCGAGGCCCGCAAGGACCCCGAAACGGCGCTGCGGGCGTTCGCCGCGCTGCGGCGCCGGATCCGCGAGGCGCGCCTGGTGTTGCGGGGACGCGACACCGACGACGCCCAAGGACGGTCCACCGCCGAACGCCTGCGCGCGCTGGCCGGCGAACTGGCGGTGGCCGACGCGGTGGAGCTGCACGATCGGTGGGCCGACGGACCCGAAGTGCTGGCCACACTGCGGGCCGCCACGGTCTGCATCGTGCCCTCGCGTTGGGAGAGCTTCGGCTACGTGGCAGCCGAGGCGGCCGCCGCGGGACGGCCAGTGGTCGCCTCTGACCTGCCGGCGCTGGCCGACGTCGTGCAGGACGGGGTCACCGGCCGTCTGGCGCCGG
>JANMIX010000446.1:0-1578 GCA_031376015.1 Acidimicrobiia bacterium
GCCGTGGCCCCCTGCTCCACCAGCGGGACCATGGCCTCCTCGCGGAGGTCGAACACGTGCAGCCCGCCGGGCCACGCGACGAGCCGCCCGGCCATCGGCGCGCCGATCTGCCCGAGCCCGATGAACCCGACCGCCCCGACCGCCTCCTGGCCGCTCACGAGCGCACGATCTGGCCGCCGTCGACGTTGAAGATCTGGCCGGTGATCCACGACGCCTCCTCCGACAGGAGGAACAGGCACATGCCCACGAGGTCCTGCGGCGTGCCCTGGCGCTTGATGCTGAGCGTTCGGACGATGTCGTCCACGATCTCGCCCGGCACCACGCTGCGGGTTGCCTCCGTGTCGATCGGCCCCGGAGCGACGGCGTTCACCCGGATGTTCCAGCCGCCGAGCTCGGCGGCCAGCTGCTGGGTCAGGCTGTTGATGCCCGCCTTCGCCAGGCCGTAGTAGTTCGAGTAGATCCAGGCAGCGGTGGAGGACTGGTTCACGATCGAGCCGCCACCGCGCTTGCGCATCGCCTTGTAGCAGGCCCGCGTCATCACGAGGGCGCCGTCGAGGTTCACGCTCATGAAGCGCCGGTAGTAGTCCCAGTCGACGTTCAGCAGGCTGTCGATCTTCATCCCGCCGTAGATGGCGGCGTTGTTCACCAGCAGGTCGAGGCCGCCGAAGGCATCGACCGTGGCGGCGCTCAGCGCGGCGGCGGACTCGTGGTCGCTCACGTCGGTCCGCACGAACAGGGCTCGGTCGCCCAGGTCCTTCGCCACCAGCTCGCCCCGCTCGGCGTCCATGTCGGCGATGACCACCGCCGCACCGGCCGTGTGCAGGGCGCGGGCGTACGCCTCCCCGATGCCGCCTGCCGCGCCGGTGACGACGGCGACCTTGTCCTCGAAGCGGGCCGTCATCGGTCCGGCCAGATCGGGGCCGGGGCGCCGCCGATGGGGTAGTGGCCGGGCAAGCCGCCGCCGAGCGAGCGATGCATCCGCGCCGTCATGCCGTCCGAGAGGGTGCCGTCGCTCATCATCTCGAGGAAGCAGGCCGCCGCGTTGCCGTAGTCGAACCAGTCGCGCTGGAAGCTCCACTGGAAGTCGCCGGCGTAGCCGAACCAGGAGCCGCCGATGCCGGCCACCTCGTAGCGGGTGCCGTCGGCGCGCGTGGCGAGGGCGATCTGCTTCCAGAAGCCCACGACCTGGCCCTTCTTCTCGTCGATCAGGATCTCCTGGTAGGGGTACTCCCAGCCGTCCAGGCCTCCCATCTCGAGGCCGAGGGCCACCTCACGGATCTCGTCCCGGCCGACGGCCATGAACTCGTTCTCCGCGCCGTAGTTCCAGCCGTAGGTGGCGTCCTCGGCGTAGAGCAGGGACATCGGGCCCCAGTCCCCCGCCGCCTCGGCGTCCTTGTTGACCTGGAGCCAGCGCTCCACCATCTCTTCCATCTCTTCGCGCGGGAACGCGGGCATCGGTCAGTCCTCCACGATCGTCAGGGCATGGGTTGGGCAGTACGTCACGGCCGCCTCGACGGCCTTGCGCAGCGCGTCGGGCGGCGCGCCTTGGAGCACGGTCAGCGCACCGTCCTTGGCGAC
>JANMIX010000450.1:0-3173 GCA_031376015.1 Acidimicrobiia bacterium
CCTCTTCCAGCCGTTTCTGTTCCTCTGGGGAGCGGTCTGCATTGTCACCTCTGTCGGGTGCGCATGGGCCGTCTTCAGGCTGGCTGAAGAGTGCGACAGCATGGGCTACGTGCCGCTGGTAAGCGACCTCGACACTTTCACTCCTTTGAACGAGATCCTTCTCCGCGGCTCGGGGGGCCACGATCTCCAGGCAGTTCTCCAGCCAGGCCGCCACATCGAAGGGTTGCTCGTGCAGGTCGACGCGGCCGGCCCGCAGGCGGCTGAAGTCCAGGATGTCGTTGATCAGGTCGAGCAGGTGATCAGCAGCGAGGCTGAGGCTGCGCAGCATGTCCTGCTGGGCCACGCTCAATTGCGTATCGGCCAGCAGGCTGGCCAGCACGATCACCGAGTTCATCGGCGTGCGCAGTTCGTGGCTCATGGTGGCCAGGAACGTGGCCCGGGCCGCGGCCGCCTCCTCCGCCTCGTTCTTGGCCTGCTCCAACTCCACGTTGAGCCGGGTCAACTCCTCGTTGGCGACGGTGAGCGCCTGGGCCCGGATCTGGACCGCCTCGGCCTTGGCCCGCTCGGCCTGGGCGGACAGTTCCTGGGCTTTCTTGGAGGCGGTGACGTCGAAGCCGACGCCCTGGAAGTACTCCGGTCGGCCCTGCGCGTCGCGGATCAGTTGGGCCTCGCCCATGATCCACACCGTGTGGCCGTCTCGGGCGAAGAAGCGCACCTCGGCCCGGAAGGGGCCTCCGGTCTGCATGCCCTCGGTGAAGGCCGAGATCACTACCTCGTGATCGTCGGGGTGCAGTTGGGCGTACCAGAGCAGCGGGTTCTCCAACCACTCCCGCTGGGAGAAGCCGAGGAGTGTCTCCACCTGTGGGCTGACGTAGACCTCGTTCTCGTCGGCACCCAGCGCCGCCAGGAACACCACCGCCGGCAACTGCTCGACCAGGGTGCGCAGCCGGGCCTCGGACTTCTCCAGCCGGGCCCGCAGCCGTGCGGTCGATTCGGCCCCGTTGCCCTGCCCCACCTCGGCCCCCGGTGGCCGGTCGGCCTCGGGCCAGAAGATGCGGGCGGGGTCCCCGAAGTTGCGGCCCTCGGGGAAGATCACCTCGGCCAGCCGGGTGATCACCTCCAGGGCGTCGTCGGGCATCACGGCCATGCTGGCCAGTTGGCGTTCGAGTTGGGCGGCGTCGAGTTCGATCTCGGCCATGGGTCGTGGGGCTCAGGTTCCCTTGTAGGGCAGGTGCCGCAGGTCGAGGGTCTTCCCTGGCCCGAGGTACATGTGCACCCCGCACGGCAGGCACGGGTCGAAGCTGCGCACCGTGCGCATCACGTCGATGCCCTTGAAGTTGTCGGGTCCGTTCTCCTCGAACAACGGCGTGCGTTCGACCGCGTCCTCATACGGGCCGGCCTGGCCGAAGCTGTCGCGGGGGCTGGCGTTCCAGCACGTGGGCGGGTAGGGGTGGTAGTTGGCGATCTTGCCGTCACGGATCACCACGTGGTGCGAGAGCGCCCCGCGCACGGCCTCGTGGAACCCGCACGACACCGCGTCGTCGGGCACCTCATAGGGCGACCACGTGTCGAACCGGCCGGCGTGCAACTCGGCCATCGCCTGCTCGGCGAAGTGGTAGGCCATCGCCGCCGCGTAGGCCTGGAAGTAGGTGCGTGACCGGTCGCGCTCCAGGGCGTTGGACCACTGGGGGATCTTCCATTCGAACACGGTGTCGCCGTGGTTGGCGGTGCGAGGCAGCGAGATGCGCACCGCGTCGCCAGTGGCCTTCACATACGGGGTGTCGACCAGGCCGGCCAGGGCGGTGACCCACAGGCGAGCCAGCGGTCCACCACCGGTGTCGAGCGGGAGATGTTCACCGGTGCGCTGGTCGTACCAGCGCGGCGACATGACCCAGGTGTACTTGTCCTCCATGTTGCGCTGCTGGGGATGGGGCAGCGTGGTCTGGTTCCAGGGGTGACGCCGGTCGACGGGATTGCCGAGAGGATCGTGCGTCACGAACATCTCGCTGCTGTCCCAGTCGTCGTAGAAGCTGCTGCCCAGCAGGATGCGGATGCCCAGGTTGATCTCGACCAGATCCGTGGTGACGAGTTCGCCGTCCACCACGATGCCGGGGGTCACGAACATCTTGCGGCCCCACTCGGCCATGTTCTCGTAGCGGAAGTCGCAGTACTCCGGGTCCTGGAACGAACCCCACGACCCCAACAGGATGCGGCGGCGGCCCACTTCCTCGTAGCCGGGCAGTGCCTCGTAGAAGAAGTCGAACAGGTCGTCGTGGAGGGGGACCATGCGCTTCAGGAAGTCGGCGTAGCGGCTCAGACGCACCAGGTAGTCGTCGAAGAGTTGGACACTGGGGGTGGTGCCCACACCGCCCGGATACAGGGTGGAGGGGTGCACGTGGCGGCCCTCCATGAGGCAGAACATCTCGCGGGTGAGCCGGCTCATCTGCAGCGACTCGCGGTACAGGTCACCCTCGAACGGGTTGAACGACCGCATGATGTCGGCGATGGTGCGCTTGCCGTGGATGGCGGCGTGCGGCGCCTCGGTGCGTTCGGCCAACGCCAGCACCGAGGGGTTGGTCTCGCTGACCATCCGCTCGCAGAAGTCCACCGCCACCAGGTTGTCCTGGTACAGGTTGTGGTCGAACATGTACTCGGCCGCTTCGGCCAGGTTGATGATCCATTCACCCAGGTGCGGTGGCCGCACCCCGAAGGCCATGTTCTGTGCGTACACCGCGCAGGTGGCGTGGTTGTCGCCGCAGATGCCGCAGATCCTGCTGGTGATGGCGTGGGCGTCGCGGGGGTCCTTGCCCTTCATGAACACGCTGTAGCCGCGGAAGATCGACGAGGTGCTCTTGCACTCCACGACCTGGCGGGCCTTGAAGTCGATCTTGGTGTGGATGCCGAGGCTGCCCACCACCCGGGTGATGGGATCCCAGACCTTCTCGACCAGGCCGTCGTCACTCACGGCGCGTCGTGGAAGGGGTTCGGCTGCAGGCGCAGCAACTCGGCGGCGGCGTCGGCTTCGGCGGCGGCGTCGGCCACCAGTGCGGCCAGGCCCCCCGGGCGGCGCCATTCGGGTTCGGTGTTCATGCTGGATCGCGTCATGTTGCGCAGCGCCCGCACCGTGCGGCCGTAGAGCAACACCGCGGAGGACGACATCTTCGCCCCCGGTG
>JANMIX010000462.1:0-1527 GCA_031376015.1 Acidimicrobiia bacterium
TGGCAGACCCTGGTGGCCACCCACGCCGGCGCCGAGGTGCCCTCGCTCGGGCCGGGCCCCGGCGATCTCTTCGCGCTCATCTTCACCTCCGGATCCACGGGCGCTCCAAAGGCGGTGAAGGTGAGCCAGGGCCGCATGGCCGAGGCCGCCACCGGGATGCCCTTCACCAACGACGATGTGCTCTATTGCGCCATGCCGCTGTTCCACGGCAATGCCCTGTCGTCCAACTTCATCCCGGCGCTGGGCACCGGGGCGGTGGTGTACCTCCGGCGCCGGTTCTCCGCCTCGGCCTTCCTGCCCGAAGCCCGAGCCGAAGGCGCCACGTTCTTCAACACGGTGGGACGGGCCCTGCACTACGTGCTGGCCACACCCGAGACCGACCGGGACAAAGACCACTCGCTGAAGTTCGTGCTGGCACCCGAATCGAGCGACGCCGATGCCCGTGCCTTCCGCAAGCGGTTCGGCGCCATGGTGGTGACCGGGTACGGCTCGAGCGAGGGCACCATCAAGATGATGCCGGCGCGGGCCGCCTACGCCGGTGCCTTGGGCCGGCCCGCGGATGGCGACGTGGCGGTGGTGGTTCCCGCCACCGGGGTCGAGTGCCCGGTCGCCCGGTTCGATGATGCGGGCCGGTTGCTGAACGCCGCGGAGGCGACGGGGGAGATCGTGCGCCGCGATCGCTCAGCCCGTTTCGAGGGCTACTGGAACAACCCCGAGGCCGAAGCCGAACGCACCCGCAACGGTTGGTTCTGGTCGGGCGACCTCGGCTACCGCGACGAGGACGGCATCTTCTACTTCGCCGGGCGCAACGCCGACTGGGTGCGCGTCGATGCCGAGAACTTCGCGGTGGCGCCGGTGGAGCGGATCCTGTCGCGATGGCCCGACGCCGGGGGCGTCGCGGTGTACGGGGTGCCCGATCCGCGCACCGGTGACCAGGTGATGGCCGCCATCGAGATGCAAGCCGGCGTGGAGTTCGATCCGGCCGGCTTCGACACCTTCCTCGCGGCCCAGGGCGATCTGAGCCCCAAGTGGGTGCCCCGCTTCGTGCGGGTGGTCGACTCCCTCCCGGTCACCGGCACCCAGAAGCTGGACAAGGCGCCCCTGCGGGCCCAGCAATGGCACGGCGACGATCCCATCTGGTGGCGCCCACCTCGGGCCGAGGCCTACCAGCCCCTCACCGTCGAGGACGTCACCGCCCTCGACGCCACCTTCGCCGAGCACCGGGGCGGGGGAGCCATCCACTGAGCGCCGGCTCGCACGGGGTGGGCTCCAGCGGGATCTGCGTCACACGCAGCCCTCGGGGAGGTCCACGAACTCCTTGAAGCCCGACCGCATCGAGACCACCTTCTTGGTGCTCCGGTCCACCACCACGATCAGTTCATAGGCCAGATCGGCCTTGTCGGTGGGGGTGTACACGAGGTTCTCCTGGCCGCCGATGCCGGGGTGCGAGCTGATCCGGGCCCCATAGGCGGCCAGCACCTTCGCCCGGTCGGTGCCGATGGCGATCCCCGAGCGAGTGGCCACGGC
>JANMIX010000473.1:0-4014 GCA_031376015.1 Acidimicrobiia bacterium
CCGCGCCGCCGGGCACCCCGGCACCACCGAAGACGGTGTCATCGTTCCCGGCGTCGATCTGGCCACCTGGGCCTGTGACAGCGTGCTGCACCGGGTGCTCAGCGCCGAGGGCGAGATCCTCGACTTCGGCCGCGACACCTACGCGGTACCGCCCGGCCTCTACCGGGCCGTCGTGGTCCGCGACGGCGGCTGCCGCTGGCCCCACTGCGACCGCCCCGCCCGCTTCTGTCACGCGCATCACATGCAACCGTGGTGGGCCGGCGGCACCACCGACATCGACAACATCGCCCTGCTCTGCGCACGCCATCACCGCAAACTCCACGGGGCCGGCTGGCACGCCAAACTCCTCCCCGATGCCACCTTCGAACTTACCGACCCCCACGGCCACACCCAGCACACCAAACCCGCCCGCGCCGGACCGAGCCTGTTCTGAGCTGTTGCAACCTGTGGATCACCACAGGTAGGGGTCTCGGAAGGCTGATGAGGCAGTGCCAGCTCCCGTGTCGATGATTCGTCGCACTGGTTGATCGCGCTGGATCGAGTTGCGAGCGGATCGCCGTAAGCTGGCCGACCGACCTCCCGGGAGAACGCATGCACGACGACGCCTCCGATCCGCGCCCGCACTCGCGCCTCACCCCGCGCGTCAGGAGGGATGTGCTCGTCGATGCGGCCGCCTACCGGCTCGTCACCTCACGCGCCGGGCGCCCCGACCCGGCCCTCGCGCAGCGCGTCGGTGCGGAGGTCGACGAAGCTCTCCTGCAGTTCGTCCGGCATGGTTGGATCGAGTCGCCCCGGAGCTACCACCAGGATCCAGCCCCGGCCAGCGATGTGCGTATGGCGCCGGGACGTTCGGGCCGCCTCCGCTTCACGGCCATGTCCTGGCTCGATGGGTACGAGCCGCGCCCCGGGGAGCCTGGGGCCGCGCGGTTCCTCGAGCACCGGGTCAACCGGGTCGCCCGGGTGACGTTGCTCCAGCACCGCTCGGAGGACCGGCCGTGGTTGATCTGCCTGCACGGCTTCGGTATGGGCCGGCCCGGCCTCGACCTGCGGGTCTTTCGGGCCCTGCACCTGCACCGAGAGCTCGGGCTCAACCTTGCCTTCCTCACGCTGCCGTTCCACGGTCGGCGCAACCCGGGCCCCAGTACGTCGCCACCGATGCCCAGCGCCGACGTGCTCGACACGCTCCACGGTCTGACGCAAGCGGTGTGGGACGTCCGCCAGCTCATGGCTCACCTCCGGACCCGTACACCGCAGCCCATCGGCCTGATGGGCCTGTCCCTGGGAAGCCTCGTCGCCGCCACCGTCGCCTCGATCGACGAACCGCACGCAGTGCTCTTGCTCGTTCCCGCCGTGGACCTTCCCACCCTCATGTCCGATGCGGCCGCCCGAGGCGCCGGGGGAGACACCGCTGACTTCGATGTGCTGACCCGAGCCTTGCCGTTGTTCGCTCCGGTTTCGCCGCTGCGGCTGACCCCCACGGTTCCCAACGAGCGTCGGTTCATTCTGGCCGGAACGCTCGACCGCTTCGCCCGTCCGACCAGCCAAGCCATCGCTCTGTGGCATCACTGGGACCAGCCGGCCTTGCACTGGTACCACGGCGGGCACGTGTCGCTGTTCTGGGCGCGCGGTGCGCAGGAGGCGATCGACGGTCACCTCCGCTCCGCCGGGCTTGGCTGAGGGCTGGTGCGGACCTTGGAGGGATGACAGCGGGTTGTGGCGGTTGACGTCCTCAGGCGCGGCCGTCAGCCTCGGCGGTCTGCGCGGCGCCGGATGATGTCGCGCTGTTCGCCGGTCTCGGGTGCGCGCTTGTGGGCTTTACGTGTGTCCCGTCGCATCGCCGCGATGCGCTCCATCGCCTCGTCGTAGCTGGCGCCCTCGTCGACGAGGACGCAACCGACCACGGTGCCGGTGCGGCCCACACCGCCCCAGCAGTGGACGTAGACGCCGCCTCGCCCGCGTGCCTCTTCGATTATCGCCGTGACCTCGTCGTAGTCGTCATCGGCCACGACCCTGACGTCGGGGATGGGGAATCGTTCGTGGCGCAGATCCAACCCTCGGGCCGCCGCGATCGATTGCAGGAGATCACCGTACGGTTTGAGCCCATCGGCGTCGGTGGTCAGATCGACGAAGGTGCGGATGCCCGCGTCGACGAGCACCCCAAGCTTCGCCGGGCCTCCGGTCTTCTCCGGGCGGTGCGGGTACTCGCCGGCCAGCAGGCGGCCCGGGTGGACACACCAGGCGTGCACCAGGTCGTCGTGGGCCCATTGCGCCGGGCCTTCGCCCCCGCCCGCGGCGAAGAGGTTCTGCGCCAGTGACTCGATGCGGGCACGGTGGGCCAGCTTCTGACGCCACTCGAGCGGAATCGCAGCCGCGCCCCACCGAGCGCCGGCGAGTTGGCCGGCGATGGCGGCGGTGGTGTCGGCGTCGTCGCCCAGGTTGGTGGCCCGCAGCACCGCCGAGCGGAAATCGTCCGCACCGGCTACCGCCCAGATCGCCGCCTCCAACGCGTCCACGCAATAGCCGGTCCCCCGGATCGCCGGAGGTTCCTTCTCGGCCCAGGAACGCGCCGCGATGGCGGCCACCTCGTGGTGAAGGGCACCCCACTGCCAGAACCCTGACTGGGTGACCTCGTCGAAGGATGCGCCACCGATGAGTGCGCTCACCATCGCGCCGAGCAGCCGGCACGTGTCGACAGGACGCGGCGCCGCGTGCGTCGTTCGGCTGGACTCCGCCGCCATGGCTGCGGCCTGTGCCGGGTCGCCGTGCCAGCGGATCGGGACCGCGGCGAGCCGCATGAGCGACCCGTTGGCGGCGGCACTGTCGTCGGGATCGGGGTCGACGGCCGCGCCGGTTTCCCGGAACCGCTCGAGCTGCTCATGGGTCGTGTTGCCGATGTCGAAGCATCGGCCGTTGGACGACAGGTAGCCCTCGTCCTTCCAACGCAGATAGCGCCGCAACTGGTCGGGCTGATCCATGCCGCCGGTGTCGAGGATCGACTCGGCCAGGCAGAGCGCCAGAGACGTGTCGTCGGTCCACTGGCCGGGCGCCAGGTCGAACGGTCCACCGCCGACCATGTCGTCGATGGGGGTGAACGTGCCGGGGGTCTCGAACTCCAGCGTGGTCCCGACGGCATCGCCGGTCGCGAGGCCGAGTAGGGCACCAACTGCTCTGTCGAGTGCGGTCATGCTTCCTCCATCGATAGTCATTGGGCTTCCAGTCGGTCCTGCCTCCGTGGATGTCGCTTCACGGTTCCAAACCCGGGTACACCTCGAGCACGATGCTGTCCGTCTCCCGGAGATCGAAGGCGAGGACGAACAGCGCGATCAGCTCGTGGCAGATCGCCGCGGTGTCGAACGGAGCGGGCCATTCGCGCCACCAGTTGCAGCGGGCGCTTCGCCGGCACCGCGACGGTGCGTCCCAACCGGTCTCGAGCATGGCCGTGGCGACGGCCGGATCGAGAAGGGGACCGCGGACGGCGAACTTGTCGGAGCGGACCTCGGCGCGTGCCAGCTCGGGAGTCACTGCGAGTTGCACGAAGGGAGCACCGTCGACGACGGCTTGCATCACCAAGCACATGATCGCCTCGGGATCCACGACCGAAGCGGCCTTGCGCCCGAAGGCGGCGGCGACTGTGGACCAGCCTCCCGCATGTTCAGGGACGATTGCGAAGGTTTCTATTGCGGTGCCTTTCTGTTGGCGGTTCGACTGGTTCGGTTGGGTGATGCCCCGCGCGGTGAACGTCAGGGAATTGCAGGACCGCTCTGGGACTCGAGCGATTCTCGGTACGCCCGGTGGGCGATGGTGCCCGGTGTCTCGATTCGGCGCTTGAGGCCGCCCAGTGAAGGTGGCGACCACGGTGCGAGACGACCACCCCGTCGCGTGTACAGCCCCTTACGGGCGGCGAACTTGCCATCGGGAATGGACTGAGGAGACTCGCTGGCTTCCCCCATGATGGAAGCCCAATCGGCCGTTGCCGCGATCTCGGCGACATGCGCCTCGCGGCGTGCGGCCTTC
>JANMIX010000301.1:0-2821 GCA_031376015.1 Acidimicrobiia bacterium
ACGGTCTGCTGGCGCTGGTGACCCAGCGGTCCTCGGCGGCCGAGGAGTTGCAGCTCGCGCCCGGTGACCCGGTCCAGTTGCTGCCTCTCGACGATGATGTGCCCGAAGGCATCTCCACCCCCATCGAGTTGAAGCGAACGAGGCCGGCATGAGACGAGGGACCACCATCGGATTGGCGCTCCTACTCGCCGCGATCCTGGGTGCGGCAATCGTGCAGTTCGCCGTGCTCGCTCGCTGACCGTCCGCTCGCTCCGGCCTGTTGGGCCGTTCGGCTCATCTGCACGCGGTGTCCTCAAGACCGTTACCCCCGCGCCGATGGGTCCGATGTGGAGCGACTTGACTTCCAGCGTGGCCTCGAGGTGCGCATCAGCCGTTCCGACGGTTTCGGGTGCACCGCATTGATCCAGGCGGTGGCCAAGGAGCTGTTGGTGCTCAAGCCTTCCGATTTCGACGCTCGCCAGGCTCTGCTGGATCAGGATCCCAACGAGCAGGTCACCCTCGCTTTGGGCAACGGCGGCACTTTCATGCGGGGCGACACCAGGATCCTGGGTCCGGCGGGCCACGATTGCGTGCAGACCGGGCGTCCCCGCCTGCAACCGGTGCAGCGGCGTGCCTACTTCCGGGTACCGGTCCGGGTGCCCGTGCGCATACGCAGAGAGGGCCGCCTGGCTTTCGGGCTCACCCATGACGTCTCGGCAGGCGGATCCTCCGCCGTTCTGGCCGCGGTGCATCTCGAAAAGGACGAGGTCGTGCAACTCTCCATCGACCTGACCGGCGGCGAGCTCGAGGTGGATGCGCGGGTGGTCGATGCGAGTGACCTGCACCGCTTCCAGTTCCAGGGGATCTCCAGCCGCGACCGCGACCGTCTGGCCGCCTTCGTGCAGCGCACCGACCTTGGGCGCTTGAAGCACCGCCTCCGCACCGCCGGCTGAGCCCGCTCATCTCGCGGGACCGAGGCCGGCGCGCCCACGAAGTGTCAACCCCGCGTCCTGCTCAGAGCTGGGTCGACAGTGCGTTGCGGGTGAAGCGGGCGGCGCCTCGATGGCCCAGGATGAAGGCCGCCACCCACAGGAGCAGCCCGATGCTGAAGGTGACGGCCGGGGGCACGACCAGCAGCGCCGTGGCCTGACCCACCGCCAGGAAGATCAGCGGCAGGATCACCGCGCCACCCAACTGATTGGCCTCCTGGGAGGTGCGGGCGCGCGCCGAGATGCGCACCATCACCCCCAGCCCCACCGCCGCCACCGCGGGGGCCACCCAACCGATGAGCAGCACCCACTTCCAGGTGGGCAGCAGCGGCCGGGAGAGCGCCGGCCAGGCGGCGACGTCGGTGACGAGCGTGAAGAGTGCGAAGCCGGCCCAGGTGACCGCCACCGCCGGCACGAAGGCACCCAGCACCTTGGCGATGAACAGGTCGCGGTCGCTCACGGGCAGCAGCAGGAGCGATTCCATCGTCTTACGTTCCTTCTCGCCTGCGAAGGCGTCGGCGGCCAGCACCGCCGACACCATGAGCGGGACGATGAGCAGCATGGGGGCCAGCATGTAGCCGTTCACCAGCGTCACCAGTCGCTCGCTGGGCGGCAACGCCAGGATCGGGTCACCCAGACCCGAGGGCACGATGCGCAGCATCCGCTCGATGTCCACGTCGGGGTTCTTGGCGGCCAACCAGGCAGTCACCGTCGGCAGTACGACCAGCAGCAGCGCAGGGACCGCCAGCATGGGGATGACCACCGCTTTGGAGCGGCTCACGGCGCGGACGTCCTTGGCCATGATGGCCCTCACGGCGCCGCGGTCAGGCCTGGCCATCGTGACCCTCGGCGCGGTGTACCACCTCGAAGTACACGTCCTCCAGGCTGGGAACTCGGGGCGTGGCGGCCAGTACCGGGAGTTCATGGGCCACCAACGCCGCCACCACCCGCGCCGTCACGGAACGCTCCGTGATCCGCAGCACGATCTCTTCTTCGTTGATGCGTCGCAGGGCGAGCACGCCCTCGATCCCGCCCAGGAGGTGCTCCGCCGCCGGTGCGGCCCCGGTGCCCAACTCCAGCGTCACCTCCAGACCGGTCCACAGTTGGGCGGCCAGATCCTCGGGGCGGCCCCAGGCTCGCAGCCTGCCCCGGTGCAGCACGGCCATGCGGTGCGCCAAACGGCCGGCCTCGCCCAGGAAGTGGGTGCACAACACCACCGTGCGACCCTCGGCAGCCAGGCCGGCGATGAGGGCCACCACCTCGCGGGTTGCGACGGGATCGAGCCCGGAAGTGGGCTCGTCGAGGAACAGGACCTCGGGTTCGTGCAGCAGGGCGCGGGCCAGCGCAACGCGTTTGCGCTGGCCGGTGGAGAAGCCCTGCACCTGGTGCCCGGCCCGATCGGCCATGCCGAAGCGCTCGAGCAGCTCTCCCGCACGGCGGGTGGCGTCTGCGACCGTCATCGAGCGCATCCGGCCCGTGTAGACGAGGTTCTCCAGCGCCGTGAGGCGTTCGTCGAGGCCGGCGTTCTCGGTCAACACCCCGGTGCGGCGCCGTACCTCGTCGCCCTCGGCGGTCGGGTCGAAACCCAGCACGGTGGCGATCCCTTCGTCAGGGCGCAGCAGCCCGTTGAGCAGACGCACGGTGGTGGTCTTGCCGGCGCCGTTGGGACCCAGGAGTGCCAGCACCTCCCCGGGTCGCACGTCGATGGTGAGGTGGTCGAGCGCGATCCCGTTGGGGAAGGAGCGGGTGAGACCTTCGGTCTCGATGACGTTCACCGGCGCAGGGGGTGCGGTTGCCAAGGGTCGTGGCCGCCGGGGACCTGCCGATGCGCACACATGGGCGGCAGTGTCGCA
>JANMIX010000513.1:0-2363 GCA_031376015.1 Acidimicrobiia bacterium
CCACCGCCGGTACGCCAGCGCGCCCCAGCCGCGAGGCCCGCTCGCCGGGGGTGAGCGCGTCCCACTCGTTGCGGGTGCGGTTGATGGTGAGCAGCGGGGCCGTCTCGGTGAGCCCATAGATCTGGATGAACTCCCACCCCAACTCGGTCTCCATCCGCTCGATGGTGCGGGTGGGGGGCGGGGCGCCGGCCACCACCATCCGGGTGCGGCCGTGGCCGGGCACGGGCCCGTCCCAGGTGGCCGCGGCGTCGAGCACGGCGGCCACCACCGCCGGCGCGCCGCACAGCATCGTCACGCCGTGCTCATCGATGCGGCGCAGGATCTCGGCGCCGTCAACCTTGCGCAACACCCCCTGGGTGCCGCCCATGGCCGCCAGCGCGAAGGGCATACCCCCGCCGTTGCAGTGGAACATCGGAAGCGTGTGCAGGTAGACGTCCCGGTCGCTCACCCCGGTGTGCCATCCGAAGATCGACGCGTTGAGCCAGACGTTGCGGTGCGTGATCTGCACGCCCTTCGGCCTCGCCGTGGTGCCGGAGGTGTAGTTGATGGTGGCGGTGGCGTTCTCGTCGGGGTCCGCCCACGGCTGGGGCTCGCGGTCGAAGGTGTAGATCTCCGCGTCGGTGGCGTCGCCCAACTGGATCTTGTGCTTGCAGTCGATTCCCTCCATCACCTCGGCCAACTCGGGGTCGTAGAGCACCATCGAGGCGCCCGAGTGCTCGAGGATGTAGGCGATCTCCGCGGCGCTGAGGCGGAAATTCACCGGCACCAGCACCCGCCCGAAGCCCGACACCCCGAAGAAGCTGGTGAGCAGGCGGGCGCTGTTGTGGCTCACCACCGCCACCCGCTCGCCGTGCGCGATGCCCCGCTCGTCGAGGGCGGCGGCTTGGGCCCGGGCCAGTTCGGCCACGCGCCGGTAGGTGAGGGACCCGTGGCCGCCTCCCGGCGGTGCGGGTTCGTCCACGACCCCGACCCGGTCGGGGTACACCTGCAGGGCCCGGTCGAGGTGGTCGGCGATGGTGAGAGGCACGCGCATGGTCGCGGTTCTACTCCCACGCCTGCGCCGCGTGCCGAGAACCCTGCCGCTGGTGGACGCCGGAACGCGGCGCGGTAGCGTCCGCCGCCATGAGAATCGGGATCTTCGGGGGAGAAGTGGCCAGCGGCGCCCAGGGCGTCGAGCGCTTCCTGGCAGCGGTGGGCACGGCCCAGGAACAGGGCTTCGCCAGCTTCTGGTTGCCCCAGATCTTCGGCTACGACGCCCTCACCCTGCTGGCCGTGGCGGGGGCCCAGGTGCCCGACATCGAGTTGGGCACCGCGGTCATCCCCACCTACCCGCGCCACCCGGTGATGCTGGCGGCCCAGGCCCTCACCGTGCAGACCGTCACCGGCGGCCGCCTGGCCCTGGGTATCGGCCTGTCGCACCAGATCGTGATCGAGTCGATGTTCGGCTACAGCTTCGACAAGCCCGTCGGGCACATGCGCGACTACCTCGCCATCCTTGCGCCGTTGCTCGACGGCCAGCAGGTGGCACACCGGGGCGACCATCTCTCGGCCCATGCCGGCCTGTCGATCCAGGCCGAGCGCCCCTCGGTGCTGGTGGCCGCGTTGGGCACCCAGATGCTGCGCCTCACTGCTCGCCATGCCGAGGGCACCATCACCTGGATGACCGGGCCCAACACCATCGCCGAGCACACCGCGCCCACCATCAACTCCGCCGCCAAGGAGGCCGGGCGGGGGGCACCCCGCATCGTGTGCGGCCTGCCCGTGTGCGTCACCGCCCACCCCGACACCGCCCGGGCCGCCGCCAGCGAGGTGTTCTCGATGTACGGCTTCCTGCCCAGCTATCGGGCCATGCTCGATCGGGAGGGTGCCGCCGGGCCCGCCGATGTGGCCATCGTGGGCGACGCGGCCACCGTGCAGGCCGGGATCGAGCGCTGCGCCGAGGCCGGTGTCACCGACTTCGCCGCCGTGGAGTTCTCCACCGACGCTCGCGAGCAGCAGGCCACCCGCGACCTGCTCCGCAGCCTGCTCTGAGCCGTCCCGAGCCGGCGCGGCCGGGCGATCAGCGGGCGGTCCAGCCCCCGTCCACCGCAATGGTCTGGCCGGTCACGTAACGGGACGCGTCCGAAGCCAGGAACAGCAGCGCGCCGTCGAGTTCGTCGGCGCTCCCGGGCCGGCCCATCGGGCAGTTGCGGCGCATGAAGCGCATCGAGCTCTCGTCGGCGAACATCAGCTCGGTCATCTCCGAGAGGAACCAGCCGGGGGCGATGGTGTTGACCCGCACCCCCCGCCGGCCCCACTGGCAGGCCAGCTCGCGGGTGAGGTTGACCACCGCTCCCTTCGAGGCGCAGTACGACGCCTGCATG
>JANMIX010000518.1:0-9776 GCA_031376015.1 Acidimicrobiia bacterium
CACGGCCAGCAGGCGGGCGAAGGGACCCGATGCGCCTGCCAGTTCCTCACTGGCGCGGCCCGGGTCCTCCACGCCCACCAGCAGTTCATCGGCCAGCACCAGCCGCGCCACCACCGCGGCCCAGGCCGCCAGCCACACCGAGTCGACCGAGGTGCCCGCGGCGGCCGCCAGGGCCTCCACGGCGGCCGGCGCGACCGGCACCGCGGCCAGTTCGGGCTCGGCGTCGCCCAGGAATCCCAACGCCGGTGCGGGGGTGCCCGCGAGGCGGCAGTTCTCCCACCAGAGCACACCCTCGCCGCCCTCTTCGAGTTGCTCGGCCTGCCAGGCGGCGTAATCGGCGTACTGGACGGGCTCCTTGTCGACGGGTGTCCCGCCCAAGAGTTCGCCCGCCAGCAGGGCGAGGGAGGCGAGGTCAGCCACCAGGGCGGAAGCAGTCAGGATCAACGCCGGCTCGGCGCCGTTCACGAGCCGGATGCGCAGTAGTGGCCCCTCGAGCGGATCGAAGGGCGCCCGGCGTTGCTCCTGGGCCACGGAGCCCGCGTCGCCGTCGACCACGGCGACATCGTCCGGTCCCGGGTCATTGACCTCCTGCAGCGGAAGCGACATGCCCGTCACTCGGGAGAAACTGGTGCGGAACGCCTCGTGGCGCTCGAGCGCGCCCGGCACAGCAACCAGGACCGAGTCGACCGAGGCCGTACCCAGGGGCGCCGTGTGCTGCACGACAGGGGAGGGGCCATCGGGTTCGGTGGCCCACAGCCGTTCTTGCTGCATCGAAAGTTGAAAAACTGACCCGCCTGCCACGTCCGCTCCTCGGTTCCATCCTGTTCAGGCCTGTGTTCAGCCCTGCGCCCGACTGTCTGCCCGCTGCTGTGCCCAACGCAGTGCCCAACACCGGCCAACGCTGTGCCCAGCCCTCGAGCATGAACCAGTTGACGTTACCGGATCAGTCCTGAGGTCTTCCTCGCCAGCGCGCGCGCAGGGCGGCGGACTCCTTGGCGGAATCACGGAGCAGACCTGCTCGAAACAGACCGGGGACCATCGCCCGGGTGACGATCCCGATGTTGAGCCAGCGGGGAAGGGTCTGCTCGAACCGGTCGCCGGTCACGGCCCGCACAATGGCATCAGCCACCGTCGCCGGGCCCAACGGGCGCGGCCGCTCCCGTTGGAAGGGCACCCCCCGGGCCTCGGTGAAGTGGGTCGACACGGGGCCGGGGTTCACCAGCGACACGCGAACCCCGAACGCCTGCATCTCGGCCGCCAGGGATTCGCTGAACCCCACCACGGCGAACTTGGACGCCGAGTAGGCCGCCTCGAAGGGGGCGCCCAGCCGTCCGGCGATCGATGCGACGTTCACGATGTGACCCGAACCCCGCGCCGCCATGGAGGGCAGGACGGCCCGGGTGGCGTGCACGGTGCCCAGGTAGTTGACGCGCATCAGGTGCTCGAACGCACCGGGGTCATCCTCCAGCACGCTCCCGTAGCCCCCCAGGCCGGCGTTGTTCACCAGCACGTCGGCCGGCCCCAATGCCGCCGTGAGCGTGGCAATGGCGCCCTCGGTGGCAGCCGGGTCGGTCACATCGGCGCTGGCGACAGCGACTCGGTCGCCCAGTTCCGACGCCAACCGGTCGAGCTCGGCTTCGTTGCGGGCCAGCAGGCCCACCTTGGCTCCGCGGGCGTGCATGTGGTGCGCGGTGACGGCGCCGATGCCGCGGCTGGCGCCGGTGATGAACACCACTCGACCATCAAGTTGCATGACAGGACTCCTGAGAAGCGGACGGGGCACCGCCATCGGCCGAGCACGGCGGCACCGTTCGTGGAACGATCAGGGGATCACCCAACGAGGGAGCTGCCACATGATGGATCTGCTGATCGAGGTGGACAACGAGCCGGGGGCTCTGGCCCGAGTCTCGCAGGCCATCAGCGACGCCGGTGTCAACATCGCCGCCGCCACGTGCACGGGACCCGGGGAGAAGGCCGTGATGCACATCCTCGTTCCGCATGCAGAAGCGGCACGCCACGCGCTGGCCATCGCCAATCTGGCGGTGACGGCCGAGCGTGAGGTCGTGGTCGTGGAAGCCGATGACCGCCCCGGCGCCCTGGCCGACCTGGCCCGAAAGGTGGCCGCGGCCGGAGTGAACCTCGATTTGGTCTACGTGGCGACCCGCACCCGTGTGGTCTTCGGCAGCCCCGACATCGAGGACCTGCGCCGCGCCCTGGGCGTTGCCGAACCCGCCAACCGCTGACGCTGAAGGATCAGCCCGGAAGCTGCCCTTCCACACCTTCGACGAGGAAGCGCAACTTGTCGAGCTTCGCGACCGCCGGCATCACCCCCGCCTCGATGCGCAGCACGCCTTCCCGGTCACGCAGTGGGCCCTCGAAGGGTGAGTGGCCATGGGCCATCCACGCCTGGGCGGCCGCAACCCTCTGGCGGGTCGCGGCGCTGACGAGGGAGGAGAACTCGGTGAGGACGAAGGGATTGCCGCCGGCCCGGATGCCACCTCGGTAATCCCCGTGAAACGGGCTGTCGCCGAAGCCGCCCCGGCGGATCGTGCCCGCGATCTCGATGAAGAGCGGGCCCCAGTGCCACACCGACCCCACGAGCCAGCCCTTTCTCGCCACCTCCGAGCCGTCCTCGTGGTAGCCGATCGACGTGATGCCGGCGGCCTCCGCCTTCTCCAGCACGGTGCGGGTGCAGTCCTGGTGTTGGGTCAGCACGTCGACCCCGGCCGCGACCAGGGCGTCCGCAGCCTCGGCCTGGGCGCCCGGGTCGCACCAGGCACCGGTGAAGGTCACCTGGGTGCGGACCTTGGGGTTCACCGTGCGGGCGCCGAGCTGGAATGCGTCGATGTTCAAGAAGGTGGCCGGGATGGGAAAGGCCGCCACGAAGCCCAGCTTCCCGGCCTGCGATGCGGCTCCGGCGACGATGCCGGCCAGGTACTCCTGCTCGTACACGGTGCCCCAGAACGTGCCGAAGTTGGGCAAGTTCGGCACCGGCGCGACGCCCCCCTCGTGCAGCACGATCACCTCCGGATGCCGCTTGGCCACCGTCACTGCCGCGTCGAAGTGGCCGAAGCTCGTGGCGAACAACACGGTGGCGCCCTGGTGGATCATCTCCTCGAGCGCGGTCTCGGCCGCCTTCGTCTCCGGGACGTTCTCCTGGCGGAGAAGGTGGATCTCCGGGTAGGCCCGCGCCAGCTCCTCGGTGCCTTCCCAGGCAGCCTGGTTGTACCCCAGGTCATCGCGGGCTCCGACGAAGATGAAGCCGAACGTCGGGGACGACGCGCGCGCCCCAAGGGTCTGGTTCGAGGAGCACGCACCGATGAGGCACAGAAGCACCAGGGCGACCAAGGCCTGGAGCCATCTCGGCCGGTCGCTGTTGTGAGTCCGGCGACCGGTGCTGCGCCGCTGGATACCATCAGCGCAAATGAAGGCACCCCCCACACTGCGCGCGCGCCGGGGCATTTCGGTGGTGACGGTGGTCGGGGTCATGGGGATCGTGATCTCGTTTGTCGGGTTCTGGTTGGCGAACCGTGCTACCTCCCAGACGCGAAATCGGCATCTCGACAGCATCTCTGAGCAAGCCCGCGCCTCGGTACAGCGGCGCATGGACGCGAACGTGGAGGCCGTTTTCGGGCTCCGGGGGCTGTTCCTGTCGCACGACACGGTCGACGGCTCCAAGTTCGCCGATTACGTCGCCTCCAGCGATCTCTTCCGAAGATCGCGGGGCAGCTCGGCGCTGTCCTTCGACCGGCGCGTCCCGTTCGCGCAGATCGCTGCGTTCGAGGGTGCGGTGCGAGCCGCCGCGCCGCCCGGTTCGCCCAGGGCCTCGTACCGGGTGCAACCGTTGCCGAGCCCCGGCGCGGACGCGGTGGTGGTGGACCTGATCGAACCACGGGCCGGCAACGAGGACGCACTCGGCTTCAACGTCGCCGACGATCCGGTGCGGGCCGAGGCGATCGCGGCGGCCAGGGACACCGGCGGTGCGGTGTGCACCGCGCCGGTCGAACTCGTGCAACGCGAGTCGACCGTCGGTGTGCTCGTGTTCCTTGCGGTCTACCGCGGCAATTCCGTGCCCGTCACCGCGCCCGCTCGTCGCCGCAACTTCGAGGGCGTGGTGGCAGCGGTGATCGACGTGAACGTTCTGCTGCGTGACGTCCTGGGGCTCGAGCCCACGGTACGGGTCGCTATCTACGACGTCGGGCCGATCGTGGCGGACGTACCGGCGGTCCCGACCGCGGGCCGCAGGTTGTTCGCCAGCGACACCGCAGCCGAGAACCTGCGCAGCGCCCCCCGGGTGCTTGACCTCAACGTGGCCGACCGCCGGTGGCGATTGCTGGTGGCGCCCCGCCAGGGCTTCGAGAGCGTGTCGGAACGCATAGTGCCCTTCGCGGTGGCACTGGCGGGCCTGGTCGTGACCGCGCTGGGCATGGCGTTGGCCAACACCACCGTGCGGGCCCGCCGCATGGCCGAGGCCTTGGCGGCCGACACTGGTGCCAGCCTGCGCGCCCGCGAATCGGACCTGCGTCGCACGGTGGCGGAGCTTCAGAAGGCCAACGAACAGCTCCGCGACCTCGACCGCCGTAAGGACACGTTCCTGGGGACCGTCTCCCACGAACTCTCGACCCCGCTCACCTCCATCAAGGGCTTCGCCGCCCTCATGAGCCGCGGGGACCTCACCGAGGCCCAGCGAGCCGACTTCCTGCAGCGAATTGCCCGCAACGCCGAATCTCTGCACGGGGTGGTGGAGCAACTCCTGGAGTTCAGCCAGCTCCAGCGCGGCAGCATGCGACTGAATCTCGAGGAGCTCGACCTGTCGGTGTTGGTCACCGACATCCTGCGTCAATCGGCCATCGTGCTGGCGGACCACGAACTCATCTCGGAGATCACCGACGGGCTCAGGATCCGGGGCGACCGGTTGGCCCTGACACGGGTCCTCTCCAATCTGCTCACGAACGCGACCAAGTACTCACCGAAGGGCACACGGGTGTGGGTGACGCTGTGGGAGGACTCCGCACAGGCACTGCTCGGGGTTCGCGACGACGGACCCGGGATCCCCGAAGACGAGCGGGAACACATCTTCGACGCCTTCTACCGAGGTCGCGACACGGAGCGGACCCGCGAGCCGGGCACCGGCGTCGGCCTGGCCCTGGTGAAGGAGATCACCGGGAGCCACGGCGGCACGGTGCGCATGCAGGCACCGGCCGCAGGCGGTGCGGAGTTCATCGTGGCGTTGCCGCTGTTGGACGGCACCCCCGACTGACGCCGACCGGTAGGTTCTCGCCGGTGAAGATCGACGGCAGCATCGCAGTGGTGACGGGCGCCTCCTCGGGCATCGGCGCGGTGACCGCCGAGGCGCTGGCG
The DNA here is from genome assembly GCA_031376015.1 of Acidimicrobiia bacterium. Classification (GTDB taxonomy): domain Bacteria; phylum Actinomycetota; class Acidimicrobiia; order Acidimicrobiales; family JACDCH01; genus JANMIX01. The sequence continues at coordinate 5,362 of JANMIX010000518.1, forward strand.
GCGAAGGGCGCCACCGTGGTGGCCGCAGCCCGACGGGTGGACAAGCTCGAGTCGGTGATCGAACGCTGCCGCGTGCACGCGCCCGATTCGATGGCACACGCCGCCGATGTGGCGGTGCGAGGCGACTGCCAGGCCCTGGTGCGGGCCGCCGAGGAACGCTTCGGCCGGGTCGACATTGTGGTCAACAACGCGGGCCAGAGCATCCACCGCAACGCCGCCAAAGTCACCGCAGAGGAGACCGAACGGCTCATGGAGATCAACTTCTTCGGTGCGGTGCGGGTGACCAGCGCCGCGCTCGGTGGCATGGTGGCCCGCGGCCGGGGCGCCATCGTGAACGTGACCTCGGTGGCCGGCTACCTCCCCAACCCCGGCGAGGCCGCCTACGGCGCGTCCAAGGCAGCCCTGTCGATGTGGACCCACGGGTTGTCCGTGGACCTGCACGGCACCGGGGTGCAGGCCAGCGTCGTCAGCCCCGGCCCCATCGACACCGAGATCTGGTCGCTCGACGAGGAACTGTCCTACACCGGCAAGCTCTACCCGGCCAGCGTGGTGGCCGACGGGGTGGTGCGGGTCATCGAACGCGGATCCACCCACCTCACCGTGCCCCGCCGCTTCGGTGCGGCCGGCGCCGTCTACCCCCTGGTGGGCCGGCCGTTCCGTTGGGGCCTGCGCAAGTACGGCGGTTGAGGGCGGTTCACAGGGCTTCGTCGGGCACGCCGAACGCCTCCTGGTAGGGGCGGGCCCGACGGCGAAGGGGTTCGGCCTCGAGGCCTGTGTCGGCGAAGGTGTACGTGTGGGCGCCGCGTTCTTCGCGCCCATTGGCGGCCAGGAACCCCGCCATCGCGGCGCGGGCCTCCTCGGTGAGCTCGAGGCCGAAGTGGGCGTACACCGCAGCCACCGCGGCCAGCGGGTCGGCGATGAAGTCCGCGAATCCGACGTCGGCTACCTGCGGGTCGGTCACGATGCCCTGCTGGCGGGCGGTCAGGGATCGTTCGACGCCGAGCAGGATCGCCTCGGCGAAGTCGGTGGCCGCCTCTTCGATGGTGGGGTCGTCACAGGCGAGGGAGCGCAACAGCTTCACCAACGAGCCGATCGAGGCGATGATCCGCACCGGGTCCCGATGGGTCTGCACCAGCATCGCCCCCGGGTAAGCCGCCATCAGGTCGGCCAGGCACCAGATGTGCCCCGGCGACTTCAGCAGCCACCGCTCACCGGGATGATCCCACTGGAGCAGTTGCAGGAACCGCCGGTGCAGGTCGTAGGCGGGGGCCATGTCGGCCTCGGTCAGCAACCAGCGTTGATACGACGGCACGTGATACTGCGTCGGGAAGATCATGCTGCGGAAGTCACCGGCGGTGATGCGGACGCACTCCTGACCGAGCATCGCGCCGACCTCGTGGAAGGCGGCGAATCCCGGGATGAGGGTGTCGACGAGGTCGTACTGCGCCTGAGCCTCGGCGATCCGCGGGTCGGTCAGGTAGGTCGACGGCTCGGCGGGCGGCACGGGCTTGTCGACCTCCCAGGAGCGGGGCACGCGGAACCGCGGGTCCTGAGCCAGCAGGTCGTAGAGGATCGTCGTCCCGGTGCGGGGCTGCCCCACGATGACGACAGGGCGCTCGACCTTCACCTCGGCGACCTCGGGGTGGGCCTTGCGCCAGGCGACGATCTGCAGTCGGTTCGTGAGGTAGGACTGAAGGTCCGCCGCGACGACCTCGACCCCGATGTCGTGCAGCTGCGCCGGCCCGAGGAAGTCCGGCAGCAGTCTGTCCAGGCCCTCCTGCCAGGTCGGCGCCCCGAGGTCGTCCAGCCCCGTCGCCGTCTGCGCGTCCGAGACCAGCCGGTCGAGCGTGAAGCGGTCGTTCACTGGACCGAGGTCGTCATCGATGGCGACGCCGCACCGTCGAGCCAGCGGACGATGACGAACCCGCGGTGGCGTCCGCCGGTGTCGAGCCAGTTCCCCGTGCCCGGATCGGTGTCGCAGGCGACCAGGCGCACGCGGCCGTCCACGACCTCCGCGTGGGAGCTCGTGATGGAGCTGGGCCGTCGGCGGACGTCGATGCACTCGTGCCAGATGTTCTCCAGCGTCACCGCCCAGTACCGGGACGCGGGCGGCTCGAAGTCCATGACGAGCGATTGACCGGGCTCGAGGCGGAAGGTCCCGATCATGTAGAGGTTGTCGGGGGTCGTGTCGGCGGAGCCGAGCACGGCCGCCTCCGCGGTGACCAGCTCGTTCGGCATCTCGAGCAGCTCGGGCTTGATGGTCAGGTGCAGCGTGGCGAGCTTCAGGATCGTCCATCCGAGGCCCGTCAGCTGGGCAGCGAGCTGCTCATCGGTCAGCGGGGCGAGCCCACCCGGTGCGTCGAGGGGCTCGATCGTCAGCTCCGCGAGCGTCTCGGTGGCGCGGTCTCCCACGTACTGGCGCACGATGAGCGCTGAGGCGTCCTCGGGGATCTCGACCCAGTGCTCCGCGGGGTCCTCGGGCTTGGTCGTCGACAGGACGAGGCTGAACCGCCCGTCGGTCAGCTGCAGCTCGGTGTCGGAGACGTAGGCGGCATGGCGCCGCGGAACCATCCCGGTGCCGGCCAGGACCTGCAGCCCGAGGTAGGCGACCGTGCCGCGGGAGCCGCTGATGCGGTAGCCGCGACGGCCGTCGAGCATCGCGAGGTGGTACTCACCGTCAGGGTTGGGGCCGCCGACGTAGCGGGCGGGGGAGTTCATGCTGAACAGCCACGGCAGCTCCGGGTCGACGTCGACCGACAGCTCGGTGCACAGGGCCTGGATGCGTGCCAGAACGCGCAGTCCTTCGAGCAGCTCGAGCTCGGTCTCGGCGAACGCCGTGATCTGCTCGGTCAGGTCGGCGACGACCTTCTGGACGAAGCCCCAGGCCTCGAGCGTCGCTGGTGCCTGTGCCATCGCAACCCCCCGGAAACGAGAACGTGTTCTCGCAACCTAGCGGGTGGGTCAGGCTTCGCCCAGGGGGTCGCACAACCGGCAGGCGGTGAGGCCGGCGGTGCTGGCGCTGACTTGGCGCAGGTCGGTCTTGCCGTCGACCGCGATGCAGTCAGGGCGGTGCAGCATCGTGCCGGTCTTGGTGGCGACGAGGCTGGAGGAGACGCTGCCCTTGCGGGCTTTGGGCGCCGTGGCAGCAGCCATCGTCTGCGCCTGCTCCGACATCAGCGACTCCAGGCGCATCAAAGCACCCGTGAGCTCCTCGCGACCGGTGCGGTTCTCGCGGACCATCACGGTCAGCCAGTAGGCGAAGTACACGAAGCCGCCGGCACCCACGAGCGCCAGGCCGAGCAGGCCCCCGCTGATGAGGTAGGGGACCTGCTCGAAGACCAGGACGGTGTCCGAGGCGCCGAGCCAGCCCAGCAGCACCACGATGATGCCCAGGGGAATGAGCGTCCCGCCGACGACGAGCATCCAGCGGTCGCCCTCGAACAGACCACCGCGGCGGATCCGCAGGCCGCGCAGGGTGGTGGCCAGGCGCTCCTGGCGGACAGACGCGTCGGCGGTCATCGGTTCTCCTCCAGGAGGCACAGCGCGGGGGTGGCCTCGAGCACGCGGTCAGGTAGGCGCCGCAGGCCGAGCATGAGGAACAGCGAGCCGAGCGTCCCGAGGATCGCGAAGGCCGGAGACAGGCCATCCGGCAGGGACACCTTGCGGGAGGCCAGGATGGGAGCCTGGCCGCCGGTGCTCGGCGTCACGGGCGGCGGGCCGGACGTGATCGGTGGCGTCGAGGTGCCGGAGAGCCCGGGTGTCCCGGGCAGGGTGACCCCCGGGCTGCCGGGCACGAAGGTGCCCGTCCCGCCAGTTGTGCTGCCCGAGGGGGTGAAGGGCGGAGGCACGTAGCCGGTCGCAGTAGCAGAGTCGACGCTGACGTAGGCCCCGCCGAGCGCGTACGTGGTGGAGAAGTGCTGGTTGGGTGCCGGTGCAGGGGGAGCCGGTGGCGCCCACACGATGATGAGGCTGCTGGCCTTGTAGAGGGAGCCCGCTCCCTCGGAGTGCGAGGTGGGCGTGCCCATCAAGATGGTCAGGCCGGCGTTCGCCAGCGCTGCGTTGACCTGGGTCTGCAGCGTCTGGAGCGGCAGCGGGCTGGCGCCCCCCTGGACGTGCACGCCGTCCCCGTCGACGGTCACCGGGACGCCACCGACGGACATGCCGCTCACGGTGGTCAAGCCCTTCGAGCTCGCCTTGACGCCATCTGTGACCGCCGTGGCGTCCGAGATGACAGAGTCGATCTTCACGACGCCGGCGATGCTGACGTTCTGGACGGTGCTGTGTGCCGTGGACGTGGCGGTCGACACGCCCGTCAGGGCGGCCGAGCTGGACCCCGTCGTCTTGGCGAAGGCACCGCCAGGGAGGGTCTGTGCGGATTCCACGGATGGGTCCGCGGTGACCTTGTCCGCGTGTGC